>JASEGF010000100.1 GCA_030017935.1 Bacteroidales bacterium
TTAAACCCTTGCTGAGCTAGTGAAGTAACCTCATTGATTATAGATTCTACATTTCTACTTCTCTCTCTACCACGAGTATATGGTACAACGCAATAGCTACAAAAATTATTACAACCACGCATGATAGACACATATGCAGATATACCATTAGTGTCATAGCGAGTAGGTAAGATATCTGAATAGGTTTCATCCTCTGATAGCATGGTATTTATTATTTTATTATCTCTACCTACCTCACTGAGAATTTCTGGTAAATTTCTATATACATCTGGCCCAGCTAATAAATCTAACATTGGCAACTCATTAAGTAATTTTTCTTTTAAACTTTCTGCCATACAGCCGATAATGCCTATCTTTATAGTGGGATTAGATTTTTTTAGAGAATTTAATTGTCTAATCCTGGCTTTTACTCTATCCTCTGCATGCTCTCTAATGCTACATGTATTTAATAAAATTATATCAGCATTTTGAATGCTATCACTATACAAATAACCATTTCTAAGTAATATAGATGTTACTATTTCACTATCTACAACATTCATTTGGCAACCGTAAGTTTCGATATAAAAAGTTTTCATCTTTGAGCGTTTTTCCTTCTTATAAATGTATTTACAAAATTACATTTAAAAAATGAATTATAATGATGATAAAAATTATGTGTTTGCAATTTTAAATCTTAATGATTTATAAACTCCATGAATTCTCTTGCAGAAGATGAAAAAGTAAAGGCATCAGTTATCATAAAAGCATTTTGCGGGTCCACAATAAAAGGATAAGCATATTTAGCTAATTCTAATCTATTAGAATCAAAAGAGAAATAAGAAAGTAATATCCGTAGTTGAGAAGAATTAATTCCATTCTTTAGTATAGCATCTTTTGCTATTATCAATTTATTTGAATCAAAAGATTGATTTTGCAAGACAAAGCAAAGGCTATTAAAAGTTTCTGGGTACATTCCAGTATAGGTAAAGAATTGTCCCTGATTAGGTTTATAATTATCATGACCATAATGATGACCTGGATTATTTCCATGTGGATGCTCCGAATGTATATTATATCTCTCTTCTATAATATACTGGCCATTTCTCAAAAATTTTAGTCTAACAAATTCATTGACATTAATATAAATCCGACATTTATATTGCAAAATAGGAGTATTGAAAGGTCCTACATTATTATAAATTTCAATATTTTGTATGCCACCAGGTAATTGAGAAATAATAAAAGGAGAAAAACCTGATGCTAAAAGTCTACCATTTACATAAACATATGATGGTGTAGGTATTGGAGCAATAGATATACTTAATTTTGCACTAAATAAAGATAAACTAATTACAAAAATTATAAAAAATAACTTGGTTTTCATACTTTTTTTTAAAAAATATGAGAAAAAATTGTGCCAAAAAAATTAAACTCTTATTAAAAAATATTTTTTCTTAAAAATTTGGCCAATTTTTAAGCTAATGTCGAAGAAAATTAATTTGCTATCGCCATTACGTTCAATATTTTTAATAGCTTCATCAATAATTATTGAAATTTCTGGAATTGTGTCATCGTCTATAAATTTTTTAAAATCTTGTACAAATTTTTCATCTAGTTCATTAAGCATCAATGCAGTTGGTATATTATGATTGATAAGCCAGATAGCATCTATATATTGAGAACACTGTATGAGTATCATTTTTTGAATATCTCTACCAAAAGAATTAAACTCAGTAGCTAAATCTAGCAAATCATATGCTTTCATTTGGAATGCTAACCTCATCCATTTTATAAAAAATTCATTTATTAAAATCGGCATATTGTCTTTGTGGATATTATCCACTATGCGAGGTAAATTATTTCCATAATTAAAAACCAATTTTTGAGCATCTGCATTATCCATATTAAAAAGTTCTGTAAGTGTAGCTACAGACTCCTCTGGAGATGGTGCAGGTAAATGTATGATTTGCATTCTAGATTTTATAGTATCCAAGACTAAATCTAAATTATCTGTTATGCCAATAAAAAGTGTATTTGCGGGAGGTTCTTCAATAATTTTTAACAATTTAGGAGCTGCAGCATGAAAAAGTCTTTCCATTTCCCAAATGATAAAAATTTTGTATTTCCCTTCATAGCTGCTCTCTTGAGCAATATTTACAATTCTGTCGCAATCTTCAGCAGAAATAATTGCTTGACTATTAGCTGCATCAATAAATCTGATCCAACTATTTATTTCGATAATTTCTTTGTTAAGTTTCAAAAAATCTGTCCATTCTTGGAAATAATCATCAGAGCAATTTTTATTTTTTCTTTTTATAATAGGGAAATAATAATGTACATCTAAATGAGTATATTCTTTGACTTTTTTACAACTAGAGCATTCATCACAAGCTTCTAAGGTATTTTCATTATTTATTCGGGGATTAGAGCATTCTAACAATTGAGCAATAGATTTAGCCAATACAAAAGCACATTCACTCATCTTTTGAGAGAGTAGAATAGCATGAGGCATTTTATTTTCAGCATATTGCTTGCTAATATTATCAAATATCTTGTTATGCCAACTTAATAATTTCTGAGACATAAGTTTTTAATCATTAAAATTAAAAAAATTACAAAGAACAAAAATAATAAAAAAATAGTAAAAATTATTTAAAAGCAGTTTCACTTAGACCTTTACCAGTGAGCTTTAGTTCATCAAAATAAGAAGGAACTTCTTTTCCCATTAATTTATCTACATACAATTTAGCAAGATATTGTCCTAGCATAAATCCTTGTCCACGCAAACCTACGAAAAGTCCATTTTCTGAGTCAATAATCATTCTAGGTTCAGTATAATAACCACTCCATACACTTTGGAATTGCACTGAGCTCAGCATAGGTATCCAGTCGCAAAATACTTCTGAAATTATATTTAAAAATTCCTTTGAATTAAGTTTAATATCTTTATAAGAATCAGCAGCATCTACAGCAGGAGAAGCACAACCAATGATTTGGCCAGTTTCATGCAATTGTTGTCCATACACTGCACTAAATCCTTTAATTTTTCTCCTATCAATTAGCATATCTAAACTATCACCATTTTTGCCAAGATTAGGTAATCTACGAGTGATGAAAGCTTGATGTCTCACAGCATAAAGTCCAGGAAACATGTTCAACATATTAGCAAATTTTTCAGCTTCACCACCTAGAGCATTTACGAAATGATTAGCTTCGAATTCTATATAAGAACCGTTACTCATCTTAACAATGGCTATATATTTATTATTTTTCTTTTCTACAGAAATTAAAGTAGCATCTTCATATATAGTACCACCATTTTCTAATCCAATTCTTCGGATAAGGTCTACAGTTTTACCAGGATTAGCTTGCCAACATTCTCTAGTAATAAATGCTGCTAAATAAGTATCTAACGAAGGATTGAAATATGGGCTTATTTCTTTAGAGAATTCCTTAGGAGAAACTTCATAAACATCAGACCATCCTTTAGAAGCATCCAGAGATTTATATGTTAGCTCATCATGAGCAAAATTTACATAAACAGTAGGTTTGAAATTAATATTTTTATATTCATTTAATTCTTCAAAGATCTCAAGATTGTGTCTAGCTATATCTGATAACTCTGGAATAGAAAATGCAGGTCGACCTCCTGCTATATTACGCCAAGAAGATCCTTTCTCATAATTAATCAATACTGGTTCCATACCAGCTTCTGCAAAATATCTAAATAAAGAGCTCCCTGCTATACCTCCACCAGCAATCAAAACTTTTACTTGTCTATGTTCTATATCTTTTTTTGTGCCAATAGGGATAATATTTTCTTTCACATTACGAGGATACAATTCTCCTATTAAAATTTGATTTGATAAAGGACCACGAGGAGTAGCATCTCCTACAAGGGTAATGCCATCACTTGCTAATTTTAACCTTAATCTACGAATACAACGTTTACCTCTGCATGGTCCCATACCCAGTCTAGTATTGTGTTTTACATCCATTACAGAAACAAATTTTCTGTCACCGACGAAATCTAAAATTTCATTATAAGTAATATCTTCACAATGACAAACATAGGGATCCTCGATTTCTACTACTTCGTAATATTGTTTTAAAATTAATTTATCTGGATATTGATTTTTGGGTATCAACCCTCTAATATTGGTAATATCTGCGTCGCTAAGAACATTATCTATTCTCACACGAGCAACATTGGTTTTATTTGGTTTAATCAATATTTTTTCTATTTCGCCCTCAGCGATTTTATTTGCATAGTTATCTACCAAATACACTTGTGAATTTTCTTCTAAAAAATGTTCTGTAGGAATGAAAATTTTATTTTTACTAATATTAAACCCAACAATAGCTAAACCTGGACATTGATAGACACAATCTAGACAACCAGTACATTTATCATAATCAATGATAGGAACGGTAGATGTGCTAGATTTGCTTATAGCATTTTGCGAGCAAGCAAACACACAAGGATTACAAGCAAAACCATATAAACAATCTATAATTACAAAAGGTTTATTTTTCCTTGCTTCTGTTGGTTTAGCAGGATTATCTAAAACTCGTATAGGATGCTGTTGACTATCAATATATTCTTTAGAAATAGCTAAATAGTCATCATAATTATATCGAATATCTAAATCAGCTAACACTTCATAGGCAGCTTGCTTACCTCTGAGAACAGCACTAGTTCCCTCACCTATTCTAATAGCATCACCTACACCATGACATTTAGTTCCGAAAACCTCTTTCCCTAAAATTAATAATTGATCATCTGGTATTAATCCAGTGCAAATATTTATTAGATCAATATTTTCTATTAATTTTTCTGTACCACTAATAGGTTTAAATTTATTATCTGCTTGAGCAATAACAGCACCTTTCACAGCTGTATAGTCATCATTAGGAATAGCTTTTACAAGAGTATAACCAGTAAGAATAGGAATACCTAAACGCCTAACTCTATTGGCTTGAACAGGGAAGCCACCTTCTGACTTTTGAGCTTCTACAATTGCTACAACATTAGCCCCAGCTTGAGTTAATTGATATGAAGTCAAATAACCAATATTACCTGCACCAACAGTGAGAATGCTTTTACCAAGTAGAGCATGCTCTAAATTCATAAGCTTTTGCACTACGGCAGCAGTGTAAACTCCAGGTAAATCATCGTTCTCAAAGACAGGTATGAAAGGTACTGCACCAGTACCAACGATGAGATGTTCGGCTTTGATATAGTATATTTCTTCGGTTTTAATATTTTTAACACCTAATATTTTATTATCAAATATATCCCACACAACACTATTTAGCAAAATATTACTATGATCATTCCCTGCAAGCATAGTAGCTATCTCAAAACCACGTTTGCCACCATATTTACGATCTTTTTCGAAAAAGAAAAATTGATGTGTCTGCATGAGAAATTGTCCACCTATATTTTCATTGCTATCGATTACAATATTGGGAACTCCAAAGTCATTTAATATTTCTCTCGCAGCTAATCCTGCAGGGCCTGCACCTATTATTGCTACTTCTGTATGATACAGATCATTTGCTTGATCTAATGGGAATTTTTTTGTTTGTGGTATATAGTCTTTGGGTATTTCTAATACTTCCTTTACACCATCTACTTTAGTAATGCAGATCCTTCTTACTACACCATCTACCAGCATTTCACATGCTCCACATTTACCAATTCCACATTCTAAACTCCTTGGTCTGCCATCTAAACTATGACTATGAATAGGGAAACCAGCTAAATGAAGTGCAGCAGCTATACTGTATCCTTTCCTTCCTTTTACTTTTTGTCCATTATAGTTAAATTCTACTTCTTCTACTACGGGAATGTCGAGAATAGGATGTCTTACGATTTCTTTCATATTATGTATTATTTAATTAGCAAAATTAATATATGATATTCAAACTCCAATATTGTATTGATATTTAAAATTTAATATATACAGTAGATTAATATCAATAATTATATTGATTTAAATTAATATAATTATTGATATTATAAAAATGAAAATTATTAATTGGTTGAAAACAAATTACATTATAGCAAATCTACTATAGGAAATAGATAGAATGGTTGTTTAGTAATTTAATATACTTCAATTCAATTAGTTATTATATCAATAACTAATTTATTTATAGAGTAAAATAAGGAGCTATATTTTTTTAAGAGTGTAATTTGATTTTTAATAAAAATTACCGATAATTTGGCAACAATTCAATAAGATAGAAATGTTATTGTAAAGTATAATTTTGTCCGTTATATGATAAAATTGCAATACCATCACAATCTCCACTACCGTAATCGATATTCACAGTATAACCAGCACAATTTATTTGCAAAATACCAGCAGTTATCCATTGACAATTTCCTTTAATAAGTAAAGGATTAAGTATATTAAATGTATAAGCAGTGCCATTAGTAGTTGTACCATTCCCATTTCCAGACACCTGCCATTCATCATCAAATTTATTCAATAACGTAGAATCACCTGCTATCCAAACATTATTTCTATGAATTACATGATGAATTAAGCCATCGGGCACTGTTATTTGAATGTCTGCATCCACCTTATACACCCAATGTTGATTTGTATCTTTGCCGAGATTAGTTATTACATGTTCTCCCTCGACAAGTTGATTGTTTACATAATAATTTTCTGGTACAGTTGTATATATAGCTCCACTGTCTTTTAGCCAGCCAGTAATAGTAATGTTGAGTTTTCCTTTTCTGTAAAAACCATCATCACAAAGACAATTCGTTGTCCCATAATCTACTATAATAGACTTCGGAAAATTAGAGTAATCAAATGGATTAATTGTAATAGTAGGACATGATTCGAGAGTTGTAGATTTACCAGTGCATTGTCCTTCAGCTGCTTGCACATTATTAGTACCAGTTGAAAACAGATTATTTACTTGCTGCTCAGCTATGGCCATATCTTTGAATAAATTCAAATCAAATTGTTCAGACTCTTCTTCATCTGGTTTACATTGCACTAATAATAAGGCAATCATGATTATTGTAAAAATTCCAATTAACTTTTTCATACTTTTAGGTTTTAATGGTTAAGCAAAATTATATTAAAAGATCGAATTATATCAATTTTTAAAATTTAGAACAATATATTAATAAATTTCTTTGAATATTATTATAGAAAGTAATTTTTTAACGACATAACTTCAATGAGAGCTAAAAATTTAAATAAATAATGGGAATTAAGGGTTGGGGAGGGGGGCGGAGGCGGAGGGTTGTTAATTTTTAAAATTTTTAATTATTTATATGCTTATATTTTAAAAATATATTATCTTTGTAAAAAATATTTTTTAAACATGAAAAATATAGTATCAAACCTCAAAGAACACTTATCTCAAGGCAAACAACTAAATTTAGAATTCCTCAATAATCTCTACAATAAGATGAAGCTACAAGGCAACGACGTTGTAGATTATCAACATCTGAAAGCTGAAAGCGTATCTCCACAATGTCCCAATTGCAAAAGCATCCATATTAAGAAAAATGGGCACCAGCAAGGCCAGCAAATGTAT
>JASEGF010000101.1 GCA_030017935.1 Bacteroidales bacterium
TGCAAAGTCCCATCATTAGACAAGAAAAAAAAGAAAAACTATTTTCAAATATTTTCTTTGAGTTTATCGACTCTCTCACATTGAAGTTTTTAAATTTATTATTACGTAAATCTAGAATTGTGATTTTTCATGATATTGTAAAAGCTTATGAGGAATTTTATAATGAAGCTAATGATATTTTAAACGTTATAATTACTACTGCTCAACCTTTTGATGATTCACTTTTGCAAAAATTAGAATCAAAAATAAATAATTTTTTCACTAATAAATCATTGAAGTTTAATGAAAATATCGACAAGGAAATACTTGGGGGATTTGTTGTAAATTTTTATGATTACATGATAGATAAAAGCTTAAGGACTAGATTTATACAAGCTCGCAAACAAATAATGAGAAAAGAATATGAAAAAAAATACTAATTCAAATTTATTTTCAATTTTGAATTTAGAATAAGTTAAGTAAAAAATTAAAAAATAATAAATATGTCAGAAATAAGGCCTTCGGAAGTAATAGCACTTATTCGTCAAGAAATAGCTGGCTTAGATCTCGAGAGTAATTTAGAAGAGATAGGATCAGTTTTGCAAGTAGGTGATGGCATTGCTCGTGTATATGGATTGGGTAAAGTGCAATCGGGAGAGATGGTAGAATTTATTAAATCCGGCGTCAAAGGTATAGTGCTTAATTTGGAGATAGATAATGTAGGTGTTGTGGTATTAGGTGAAATAAGCGAAATAAAAGAAGGTGATAAAGTAAAGAGACTAAATAGAATAGCCTCTGTAATGGCAGGTGAAGGATTACTGGGTAGAGTAATAAATACTCTGGGAGAACCTATCGATGGCAAAGGACCTATAGAAGGAGAACTTTATGAAATGCCATTAGAAAGAATAGCACCTGGCGTTATATATCGTGAACCTGTGAACGTACCTTTGCAGACAGGTATTAAAGCTATTGATGCTATGATACCTATCGGTCGCGGACAACGTGAATTGATCATCGGCGATAGACAAACTGGTAAAACTGCTATTGTTATCGATACTATTATCAATCAACGAGAAAATTATGAAAAAGGAAAACCAGTATTTTGCATTTATGTGTCTATAGGCCAAAAAAGTAGTAGTGTAGCACAAACAGTTAAAATCCTCGAAGATAAAGGAGCTATGCCTTATACAGTTGTAATATCTGCTCCAGCTTCGGATCCTGCAGCATATAGATTATATGCACCATATGCTGGTGCAGCAATTGGTGAATATTTCCGCGATACAGGAAGAGATGCTTTAGTAATTTATGATGACTTGTCTAAACAAGCTGTATCATATAGAGAAGTATCTTTACTACTTCGTCGTCCTCCTGGACGTGAAGCTTATCCTGGAGATATATTTTATTTGCATTCTAGACTACTAGAACGTGCAGCAAAAATCATTAGAAATGATGAAGTAGCTAGACAAATGAATGATATCCCAGAAAGTATCAGAGATAAAGTAAAAGGTGGTGGGTCATTAACAGCTCTGCCAATTATAGAAACGCAAGCAGGTGACGTTTCGGCTTATATTCCTACTAATGTAATTTCTATTACCGATGGACAAATATTCCTAGAGACAGATCTATTCAATGCGGGTGTACGCCCCGCTATTAACGTAGGAATATCTGTAAGTAGAGTTGGTGGTAATGCTCAATTAAAAGCTATGAAAAAAGTCGCTGGCACACTAAAAATTGACCAAGCTCAATATAGAGAACTAGAAGCTTTTACTAAATTTGGAAGCGATCTCGATGCCGCAACCATGTCTGTATTAGATAAAGGTGCTCGTAATGTGGAACTACTAAAACAACCTCAATATTCTCCTATGCCAGTAGAGAAACAAATAGCAATAATGTTTGTAGGTACTCGTGGCTTAATAAGGAATGTCCCTCTCAATAAAGTTAGAAATTTCGAAGATACTTATCTTCATAAATTAGAATCCTTACATCCAGAAATTTTAGAAACTTTAAAACAAGGTATTATTAATGAAGAAATAGAAACTAAATTGACTGAACTAGCTAAAGAAGTGTCCAAACAATTTGAAGAAAAAAAATAAGCTATGGCTACATTAAAAGCTATTAAAACACGTATTAAATCTATTGAGTCCACACAGCAGATAACCCAAGCAATGAAGCTAGTTTCTGCAGCTAAACTTAGAAGAACCCAAGATAAAATAATACATCTAAGAGAATATTCAAATGTATTAACTGATTTTCTCCAATTAGTCTTTGACGAAGATAATGCGTCTATATCTACTTTTTTTAATGAACGTAATGAAGGTAAAATATTACTTGTGGCTTTTTCATCCAATAGAGGATTGTGTGGCACTTTTAATGCTAATGTCGTTAGAGAAGTTAATAATTATATAAATAATCTGTCAAGCGAAGAAAGAAATAATTTAGAACTAATAACTATTGGGAAAAAAGTTTTTGATGGTATTAAGAAAAATAATTATCCTGTCATAGCTAACTATGATGAACTGATAGATAAATTAGATTATGATAGTATTAAAAATTTATCTACACAATGGGTAAAAGATTTCATAGAAATGAAATATAAAAAAATTGTTTTCATACATAACAAATTTAAAAATGCTGCTCAACAATATGTAAATAATTACCAATTTTTACCTTTAACTTTTAAAAAAGAAAATAACGACAATGACTTATTTATTTTAGAGCCCGAAAAAAGTGAATTTGCTAAAATACTTTTACCTAAATATTTAAACACTATTGCTTACCAAATATTTCTAGATTCTTCTGTTAGTGAGCATGGTGCTAGAATGACAGCGATGAGTAAAGCTACTGATAATGCAAAAGAATTATTGAAAGAATTGAATTTACAATATAATAAAGCACGTCAAGATGCCATCACTAAAGAATTAATAGAAATAGTTAGTGGTGTAGAAGCTCTTAAAGGATAATTGATTTTTAGATTTATAAATTATATTAGGGAGCATATTGGTAAATATGCTCCCTCTTTATTATATTGTAATGTTTAACTTTTAATGTCATATTTTTTTCATGTTAAATTTATAGTTTTAGTAATGATATATAGTATTTGAAAGATAGTTTAATATAAAATATTAGGGGCGATTATTAAAGCTATCATCACACAAAAAATGAATATCAAAGAAGGTTTTAGATACTTTTAAAATAAAATATTGTTATGACATTAAAAGTTTAACAAAATAATTTGTTATTATACAATTATGTAACTTACTATTTATACTCTTTGTTTTAGTATTGCCCATCTACTTATCCCCTCTATCACCAATAATATAAATGCTATAAATAGAGGTATATAATAAATATCTTTGTGAGATACTATAGTGCTATAATGAAATCTTGTCTTTTCTAATTGATCAATTTCTTCGAATATCTTTTTTAATGATTCATTATCTGTTGCTCTAAAATATTTACCATCTGTACTTTGGGCTATATTTACTAATAAATCCTCATCTATCATTACATCTACATAGTCATACACTATTCTACCAAATGGATCTTGAAATGGATATGGAGCTTTACCTTTAGTACCAATACCAATAGCATAAATATGTATTCCCATATTTTGAGCAATTTCTGCCGCTGTTAGTGGGTCTACATATCCTGTATTATTTACACCATCTGTTAATAGAATAATTACTTTACTATTGGCTTCACTTTTTTCTAATCTTGATATTGCTATCATGAGTCCATCTCCTATGGCAGTACCATCCTCTATTATTCCAGTTTTTAGTTGTTTTAGCTGATATTTTAATATTTCATGGTCATATGTTATTGGGCAGGCAGTATATGTTGAGCCACTAAATGCTACTAATCCTATTCTATCATTTGGTCTTTTGTCTATAAATTCTACTGCAATATTTTTAGCAGCTTCCAGTCTATTAGGTCTAAAGTCTTGAGCTAACATACTTCCAGATATATCGTTAGCTATCACTATATCTATACCTTCGTGGTCTACTGATGAGGACACATTCTTTAATTGTGGTCTGCTCATAGCAATTATTATAAATGTGAGTGCTAATAACCTGAGATATGGTAGTAATTGGAATAAAATTACTCTAAAATTTTTTGATTTTAATGGTAGAGCATTGATATGAGGCCAATTTATGTAATTATATTTTTTATAAGAACGTTTTTTTACATTCCACCACCACAATATTGGAATAATTAATAATAGTAATAGAACGTATGGATATTGTATTATTAGATTATTCATGTTGTTGATTCTTTAATTGCTCTTGTTCCCAAAGATATTGAGTAAATTTTTCACAAAATTCATAATCTCTAAATCTTTCTTCTATTGTGGGAGAATATTTTGCAAATTTTGCTAAGTCAGATGTATTTAAAAAGACCTGCAATTTTGTTAATAAATCTTTTGCATCGCAGTATTTATGCATCTCTATATATAGTTCAGATGAGAGCATTTCGAAGGAATTTATATTATACAATCTAAATAAAAATCTACGTAATACATCGGTAAGTATTGTATAATACTCTTTTGCATTCATTTGTGTAATGCCATTATTGTCTTTTAGCTGTTGTAATGATTGCTTAACCTCTTCAATTGGCGAAATGTATGGGTTATATTTATATGCTTCAATGGACTTTTTCTTTTTTCTGTTTTTGTTAATTACAATTATGATGATAATTAAGATTATTATAGCTAGAACTATCAAAAGCCATATCCACCATTTACTTTGCGATGGTGGCTCTGCAATATCATAAATATCTTTTATTGGTTTAAAGGCTTGTGAAGTATCTATCGGCATAGGTATTACGTTTAAAGCTATGCTATCAATATTTAGTTTTGTTGTTTTTTGTCTATTATTATACAAAATTTCAATATCAATTGGTGGTAATATAAATTTGCCTGAGTCAAATCCAGTAATAAATAATTGTTTCTCCCATGTTTGATCATTTATTTTAGACCAAGGTCTTTCTTTATATATATGTATTTTACCAGGAAGTTTTTTAGTAAATTTTGAGCTTATAGAATCTATTGCGTAGTTTGATGATTTAATATTGATTTTAATATTTGAAATTTCACCTATATAAATAGTATCTTTCGAAATAGTAATTCTTTGATCTAATTCAATATTTTGTGCTTTTATAAAAGGAGAAGCAAATAATAAAGCGATTAAAAGAAATATTTTTTTTAAAGTAAAATTTAATCTAGTCATAATGAATTATTAAAAAATTAAACTAATCTTTTTTCTCTCTTTTTAAACAGTGCTGTGAGTAATGGGATGTAGTCTATTTGAGTATCTATAGTTAGGAAATCGATATTATGTTTTTTGCAAGTTTTTTCTAAATAGTTATGATGCACTTGATAAACATCCATCCATGCTTTTTGAAATTTTTTATCACTGAGATCTACAGGGAAAAACTTATCAGATTCAGGATCATATGTTATTACGAAACCATTGTCTGGAGGAGTTAATTCTAAATTATCTACGATTTGAATGCAAATAAAATCATGTTTCCTATTAGTTATGCCCATAGCTAATTCATATTGAGTATCATAGAAATCTGATATTAAAAAAACTATACTACGTTTGGGTATTACATGATTTAGGTATTCCAATGCATTTTTAATATTTGTTTTTGAGCTTTTAGGTTCATAAGCTAATATTTCTCTGATAATAGCTAAAATATGAGAAAGTCCTTTTTTGGGAGGAATAAACTTTTCTATTATATCCGAGAATAGTATTACGCCAATGCGGTCATTATTTTTAAGTGCAGAGAAAGCTAATATGCCAGCAATTTCGGATATTAATTCATTTTTCATTTTGGCAATACTTCCGAAAATTGTAGAACGACTAACGTCAATCATAAAAATTAGTGTGAGCTCACGTTCTTCTTGATATACTTTGATGTAAGGGTGATTATGTCTAGCAGTTACATTCCATTCAATATCTCGTATATCATCACCATAAACATATTCTCTCAAATCGCTATAAGCCATCCCCTTGCCTTTAAAAGCACTTTGATATTGCCCTGCAAACATTTGAGTAGATAGTTTACGAGCTGTTATGGATATATGTCTAACTTTTTTCCTTAGATCTTCTACTTTTATGCTCATGGCACTTCTATTACATTTAATATGTCCGCGATGAATTGATCTGAACTTATATTCTCTGCTTCAGCTTCATAAGTCATACCTATTCTATGACGTAACACGTCAAAAGCAATAGCTCTCACATCTTCTGGTATCACATATCCACGACGATGGATGAATGCATATGCTTTAGCAGCTAAGGCCATATATATGCTAGCTCTAGGAGAGGCTCCATAACGAACCATATTTTTATATTGTGGTAATCTATATGCATCTGGCTGTATAGTGGCATAATTGATATCTATAATGTAATTACGAATTTTTTCATCCATATAAACGTCTAGGACTAATTTTTGAGCATTCAATATTTGTTCTGAATTAGCGACAGCATTAATTTTAGGGAATTGTTCTTTTAGATTTAAGTCAATGATATATTTTAATTCATTTTTTTGCGGATAATCTACTATTACTTTCATCATGAAACGATCTACTTGTGCCTCTGGTAATGGGTATGTACCCTCTTGCTCGAGGGGATTTTCTGTAGCCATCACTATAAATGGATTAGGTAAAACATATGTCTCATTACCAATTGTTACTTGTCTTTCTTGCATTGCTTCTAATAATGCACTTTGCACTTTTGCTGGTGCTCTATTAATTTCATCTGCTAAGATGAAATTGGCAAATATTGGACCTTGTCTTACCTGAAATTCCTCTGAACGTGGACTAAATATCATTGTACCGATTAAGTCTGCTGGTAAAAGATCTGGTGTAAACTGTATTCGGCTAAAAGATCCTTGAATAGCTGATGCTAAAGATTTGATACTTAAGGTTTTAGCTAATCCTGGCACTCCTTCTAAAAGTATATGCCCCTTTGTTAATAAAGCCATTATCAAGCAATCTGTCATATGTTTTTGCCCAATAATTACTTTATTTAGCTCTATTTGTATCAAATCAATAAAGCTACTAGCTGCTTCGATTTTTTGGTTTAGTGTAGCTATGTCAATTTCATTATCCATAATTAATTATTATAAAATTTACTTTTAATTACGAAATTAATGAATTTTTAGTATTTAAATCGATATTTTAATATTAGGGCTTTAGAATAAAGAATTCTTTTGATTATTTCTGTGTATACTAATTTTTGAGAGGGATAATTTATAAATGTTTGTAAGGGATAAGGGGTGGGAGAGAGGTTAGTTATTTTTGTAAAATGTTTAGAAAATCATATGCTTATATTTAAAAAGATTTATATCTTTGCAACAAAATTTTTTTATATGAAAGACATAGTATCAAACCTCAAAGAGCACCTATCACAGGGCAAACAACT
>JASEGF010000102.1 GCA_030017935.1 Bacteroidales bacterium
GTAGGAAATCGTAGAGATTATCGAAGAAAGTTTTGGAGTCTTCCTTACTCATAGCTAGATGTTCATTAATATTATTGACTAAATTCTTCATAAACACTGAATTTTGGGCAAATATACAAAATATTTTTTATATGATATTAATATCATTAACTGTTTTAAACATAAAAATAAGAATAATTTATCATTTCAGCCTCTCTTCTCTCCTATTTCATACTTTCTTTCAACTTTTGTATCAATTTTCTCTGTTCATTATTAAGTTTCTTAGGAAAATTAACTTTTATTTTTATAAACAAATCACCATGTTTATTGGTATTCTCATAGTTAGGCATACCTTTTTCTTTTACTCTTAATATTTCATCAGGTTGTGTACATTCTTTTAATTTCACTTTAACAGGTTTATCTAAAGTAGGAACTATTATATCACCACCAAGCAATGCTGAGAATAGATCCATCTCTACTTCTGTATATAGGTCATCGCCTCGTCTTTCAAATTTTGGGTGCTTTGATATGTGGACATTTATTAATAAATCACCATTTACATTAGGTATATTATGTGATTCTCTTTTGATTCTTAATATTTGTCCTTCCCTAATGCCAGGTTTTATTGGTACTCGTATTTGCTTATTATTTATATTTAATAATTTTTTTGTTCCATGATATGCTTCTTCCAGTGAAATATTGAGATCAGTTGTGTATTCAGTTGGCCTATTTTGTGTTCTATTATGGGTAGTTCTACTGCTTTGCCTATTGCTACCTTGAGTATATATATTATCAAAATTAAAATCTGAGCCAAAAAACATTGAAAAAAAGTCCGAAAATCGACTACTGCCACCATGTCCAAAAATATCTCCTAGATCAAAAGTACTATATTGATATCCACCTTGTCCTTGTTGATAATTGCTATAGTCGAAATTTTTATATTTATCCCAATTGGCACCTAATTCATCATATTTTTTGCGTTTTTCAGGATCACCTAAAACTTCATAGGCTTCATTAATTTCTTTAAATTTTTCCTCAGCTTCTTTATTACCAGGATTTTTGTCGGGATGATATTGCAATGCTAATTTTTTATATGCTTTTTTAATTTCTTCTTCGCTACTATTTTTAGAAACTCCCAATATTTTATAATAATCTTTGTATTCCATATTTCAAAAAATGATTTGTTTTTTTAATTCGTTTTTTTATATCAAAATTTATGCAAAAAATTTTTTATGTCTAAAAGGCAGATTTTTTTATAGATATATTTTATATGCTAAATATTAATCCTATTTCTACTGGATTAACAACTGGACCTTTGTTTGGTTTGAAAAGATTACTAAAATTATATTGTATCATACATCCTATATGATCGATATCAATTTTGAATATTAATCCAGTCTTAGATTTATTGAAACTCGCTAAATTATATCCTTTGTTATCAACAATTTCGCTAGTTAATTTCAATTTATAATAATTAAACAATTGAAAACCATATACTAGACCAAAGCTCACATCCATTTTGAGTTTAGATTTGGTTTTTAATTCTAATAGCAGAGGAATTTCTAAGTAGAATGCGGATAATTTGGTTTGCTCAATGTTTACATCAATGATAATGTTATTTTCTGGCTCTATATGTATACCATCGTCATATTCAACTACATATCCAGTTTTTTCTAATATGTAATTAACCCATTGCAGGCCTAATCCAGTTACTAATCCCCAATTTTTTTTATTAGATAATGAAAATGAAATTTGTAAAAAATTAAATTGAAAACCTATGGATTTATTAAAATTTATTGATAAATCATCATATTTGTCAGGTAAAGAAAAAGATAATGGCGACTGACCATAGTTTGTATATAAAAGACCAAATGCTAGCCAACTTCCACTAAATTTTTCACTTTTATCTTTTGATTTTCTATTATTACTACCAAACATTATTATATCTTCATCTTCTACTTTTGGTGTTTCAGACTTAACTATTTCATTATTAATTGTATCATTCAATGTCTGATCGTTTATTATTGAAAAATATTTAACTAATTTCAATGAATCATTCTTTTCATCAATTTTCTTTTTTGACAAAGTTACATCTGATGCAGCAGATTTTTCTATATTGATATTGTTAGATGTACCAAAATAATTTATGATACTCGTACCTTGTGCAAATAAATTTAATTGATTAACTGCTTTTATATTTATTTTAGCTGCTTTATCAGTAGTAGCAATTGCATTCCATACTGACAGATCTGCAGCATTTATATAACTAGATTCATTAGCTGTAATTTTTAGATCTTTTACCAAACCTTTGATTATCAGATTACTAGCATTATCAATGTTTATTTCTAATTTATTGCAAAATATTAACATTTCGCAGTATGATGCATTATCTATATTTATGTATAAACTATCAGCTTTTAAAGTGTCTGTTATTTTAACTTTAGCTCCATTATTTATATCTATTTCTTTAATATCATTATTTATAAATATAGTTTTATTTTCATTTTTAAATTTTAGTATATTTTGATTACTTAGATTTGTAAAATTATTATAAGGTGAAATGGAATCTGATAAACGCAATATGTATTTACCATTTTCTAACTGTATTTTATCTATATTTTGACTTATTAAATTATTAATAAAAATTATAAAGAACGAAATTATAAAAATACATTTTTTCATATTTTTCAATATATCAAAAATAATTTGTAAAATTATAAAAAAATGAAATATAAAAAAGATATATTAATTCAAATCTTCTAACAGAATATTGAGGTAATTTTTATAACGCAAAGGATTAATTGCTCCACTTTCTACAGCTGATATTACTGCACATTCTGGCTCATTTACATGCGTACAATTATTGTATTTACATTTAGAGATGAAAGGTTTAAATTCTCTGAACCAGTGCGCTAGTTCCCATTTTTCGAACTTTGGTATTCCAAATTCTTTGATACCTGGAGTATCTATGATAGCTCCACCATTGCACAAAAAATGCATCTCAGCGAAAGTAGTTGTATGCCTTCCTTTTTTATATTTTTCAGAAAGTTCCTGAGTTTTTATTTGTATAGAGCTATCTAATTTATTTATTAATGAAGACTTTCCTACACCACTTTGTCCAGCTAATAAAAATGTTTTGTCTTTTATATAATTTTGTAATTCATCGATGCCCTTATTTGTTATTACAGATGTCAAAAAAACCTTATATCCTATCTGATTGTAAATATTGTAAAGTGTATTAAAATATTCATCATTTTCATTATATAAATCACATTTATGAAATATTAAATTAACATCAACGTTGTATGCTTCTGCGAGCACAATAAATCTATCAATAAATCCCATGGGAGTGTATGGATGATGTGGGGTTATCATTAGCAAAGCTCCATCTAAGTTTGTAGCTATTATTTGATAGGTAGCACCAGATTTAGTTGCTCTTCTTAATATTGCATTTTTCCTATCATAAATATTAGTAATTATGCCCGTTTTTTCTTTTTTATTTCCTTCTACAAATATTTCTACATAATCACCTACAGCTACTGGATTAGTAGTATTATAATTTTGAAGTCTAAATTTACCTCTTACTCTGCAAGGTATTACTTCTGGAGTGTCATCTAATTTGACATAATACCAACTACCTGTACTTTTAGTGATAATTCCTTTCATTTTATAAAAAAAGTAAAATTACAAAATATTAACTGTTTTAAATTTTATCTGGTGTGCCAACACAAGCTACACTAATTTTAACATTTGGAATATTCTTGAATAATTCTATTAGTGATACAGTAGTAGCCCCAGTAGTAATAACATCATCAACAATTAATAAGTGTTTATTAGCAAATTTTTGAGTATTTTTAATAGCAAAGACACCATTCAGATTATCATATCTTTCCCATTTAGATTTTTTAGTTTGAGTTTCAGTAAATTTAGTTCTCAACACGTCATTAGTATTAATAGGAACATTTAAAACCTGGCTAATACCTTTAGCAATCATTTCTGATTGATTATAACCTCTAATTTTTTCTTTTTTTGGATGTAAGGGAATAGGTATAATTACATCTAAGTTTGGATTAATATTTATCAATTCATTACCAATCAATTTGCCAAAATAAATACCTACATCTTTACGTCCCTTATATTTAAGCGCATGCAAACAATGTTGTAGAATGCCACCTTTGTAGAAATAGCATAAAGCAAATGCATATTCGATGTTTGCTTGTCCAATAAATTTTTCGTAAAGTGGATTATTAATATATCCAGCGAAATAAGTAAAACCTAATTGTGAATAACATTCTTCACATAAAATATTTTTATTATTAGAAATAGGTTTATTACATGCTAAACAAAAATTAGGATAAAATAATTGAAAAAAAGAATCAATAAAACTATTCATTATGAGATAATGAGACAATAAGAATTATTATTCTAATTTCAAACTGCCTTCACCTAATACATAATCATTTGTAAAAACAGAAAAATAATATATTCCAGGGATAAGGTTCAGATTATCTCTAGCATAATCAAGACATATTTTTTGAGCTTTTCCATTGTATTTAATAGTAGTCTTATCAGAATATTGAAGAGTTTTACCTTGATAATCGAAGCTATAGCTACCTTGAGTTAAAATAAGTCCATCTGGTCTAGCAATGCGAATGTATAGAGTATAATCACCTGGAGGTACTAATTTATTTTCACCTACAATGAAGCAAATATTAAATTTATTAGTACGACTTGCTTTATCTGTAGGAATATCTTTATCGCCACGTGTTCTATATGCGATGGGAGTTACATTATAGGCTACCATATAAGTGGCAGCATTAATAGTTTTAGTTAATGAATCACTAATAGTAGCTAATTGTGTTGATTTAGATATTTCAGTTGTAAGATCTTCTTTGAGTTTTACATTTTCTGCTGTTAATACTTCATTAACTCTATATAAGCTATCTATTTGCTTGACGTAGCTTTGAGTGATATTTCTCAATCTATCGAGTTGTCTTTTTACACGATTATAATCAGCTTGTGATGCTATTAATTTCTCGATTTCTTTAGCTTGCTGCTGTATTATACTATCTTGATTAGTTAATTTAATATTTAAAGAGCCATATTCTTCTTTAATATTGTTATATTCTCTCATTATGCTATCCAATTCATTTTTAAGCTCTAAAGACATTTGCATATTCTTTTGATTTTCTACAACAGCTGTTTCAAATTTATTGTGAGAGCTGAAATAAAGATAAATGAAAATACCATTTGTGATTAGTAGCAAAATAATGATAATAATATAACCAGTTTTTTTGTTGCTAGACTTTTGTGTATTAGCAGTTTCCATGTTTTGATTATTTACATCGTTCATAACATATATTTTTTACAAAATTAATTAAAATATTTACAAAAAAATAATTCTAAAGAATAAATTTCGTATCTTTTAGGATTTCTTTAATTCCATCTTCTAGAGAAGTCATAGGTCTATTAAGTAATTGCTTCATTTTGGTAATATCTGGCAAACGTCTTTTCATGTCTCCTTCTTTGAGAGCAGGTAAAAATACCAATTCAGCATTAGTATTCGTGATTTTATTAATTAAATTAGCTAATTCAATAATACTAGTTTCATTATTATTACCGATATTAAATATTTGAGGATCTAAATTGGGATTTTCTATGCATTGCAATAGATGATTATAAGTAGCATCTACATTATCATTTATATAACAAAAAGTACGAGTTTGAGAGCCATCACCATAAATAGTAATTTTCTTTTCTTTGAAAGCCTGTCTGATAAATTTACTAATTACAAAATCAGTATTTTGTTTAGGACCATAAGTATTAAAAAAACGAAATATTGAATATTGCAAACCAAACTCTTGATTAAATGTTTTAAGATAAATTTCACTTAAATTTTTAACAGCTGCATAGGGAAGTCGAGCATTGAGAGGTGTAGTATCTTCATTTTGTGGAAATTCTACTGACTCACCATAAACCTCAGAGCTAGAACTATAAAAAACACGTTTTACTTTAGTATTTTTAGATAGTTTGCATATATTTTCTGTCCCATAAATATCTTTTAAAACATTAAAAGGTTGCTCTAGAGTACGTTGCACACCTACTACAGCAGCATAATGAAAGACATAATCTATAGGATAACTAAAAAAAACTGCACTAATATCATTATAATCATTTACATCTAATTTAATGAATCTAAACCTATCAAGATTTTTTTTAGGTAATTTTTCTATAGATCCTGTGGATAAATTATCTACAGCAATTACAAAAAAATCTGGATTAGTAAGTAATTTTTCTACCAAAGAACTACCAATAAATCCTGCACCACCAGTTACTAAAATATGTATCATAATATTTAAAAATTTTAACTTAAACTAATTATCTAAAATAGATAATAAATACTTGCCATAACCACTATTTAAAAGAGGAATAGCTAAATTTTTTAATTGATTCTCATCAATAAATCCCATCCTATAAGCCACCTCTTCGATACAACCAATTTTCAGACTTTGCCTTTGCTCGATTACTTGTACAAATAGCGAAGCTTGCAATAAACTCTCAAAAGTACCAGTATCTAACCAAGCAGTACCTCTAGATAAAACTTTAACTTTTAATTTATTAAGTTTTAAATATTCTTTATTAACATCAGTAATTTCGTATTCTCCTCTATCACTGGGTTTTAAAGATTTTGCAATATTAATAACATTATTATCATAAAAATATAAACCGGGAATAGCAAAATTAGATTTTGGCGTCATGGGTTTCTCCTCAATAGAGATTACATTAAAATTATCATCAAACTCAACAATACCATAACGTTGAGGATCTGAAACATGATAAGCAAAAATAATAGCTCCATCAGGATCATTGCAATTTTGCAATAAGTTAGCAAGACCATTAGCAAAAAATATATTATCACCGAGTATTAAACAAACTTTATCATCTGCAATAAAAGACTCACCAATTACAAAAGCCTGAGCTAATCCATTAGGAACAATCTGCTCTGCATAAGAAAATGAGCAGCCCCATTGTGAACCATCCATTAATAATTTTTGGAAATTGGGCAAATCCTGAGGTGTAGAAATAATTAAAATATCTCTAATGCCAGCCATCATGAGAGTAGACAAAGGATAATAAATCATAGGCTTATCATAAACGGGCAAGAGCTGCTTACTAATAGCAAGAGTAATAGGATAAAGTCTAGTACCGGAGCCACCAGCCAAAATTATTCCTTTCATAGAGAAATTATTTTTTACAAAAATAAATAAAAATAAGGAAATAGGGAATTGAAAGAAAAAATTTATTTATGTTAGGTTTTCTATTGGTTTATTTCTAAGCTTGATGTATTCATACC
>JASEGF010000103.1 GCA_030017935.1 Bacteroidales bacterium
CACAAAGAGTAGATTATTAACCCTGACCTTTAGGTCAGGGTATGACATAAAAAGAACTATGGGCTTTAGCCCTGAAAAAATTTACTTTTATTTGTCTACTACACAAAGAAAAGTAATTTTAGAAGAAATTTATTTAAAAATCAATGATACTCATAAGAAATATAGTTATTATAATGAATGAACCAGTAATAATTTAGTTATTACTTAAACGTCTATCTTAATTAATTTATTACTATCGTATCATAGGTACTAGCATAACAACCAAATACACCTAATCCACCTTTTACAGTATGTCGTATCCTTACAGGATTAATGAATGGACTGCTGCCAATATAGATTTCTTGTTCTGCTGTTCTCCAAAAATTGTAATGTTGCCTGGTCATATTTGCTGTTTTTACTATAACTGTATCTCCAACCTTGTATTTACCTAATTCTGGATCTTGATATGTGCTATCACTATAAATATTTTCTATACCTCTAATTAGATTAACTTTAAAAAATTGATTATTAAAATATATATCATCTAAAACAAATAATGCTGATGGTACAAAATAATTATCTCTCGATTGTCTTTTAGTAAAAAAACGATAAAAATTCTTTTCTGGAGGATCGATATAGGAAATCCATAAATCTTTTAATGTATCATTATCCTTGATAGGTTCACACCATAATGAGTCTAAAAAAACTTGTGAAGGCATGGTATCACTTCCTGTAATAGTATCAGAACCAATTATGACTTTAATGGAATAGATTTTATCTAGCTCTCCCACCATTTGATTAGTAGTGTAATATAAATATGGCCATGCACCATTGATAAGGTTATTTGTAGATAAAAAGCATTCTACTTCGTTTTCTCCATTAGAGATGTACACTTTAGCATCTAAAACGAATAAATTCATTACATAAGTACTATCTATAGGAGCAAAATAGCTGCTATTACGTGTTACAGCTATTACAGGATAATGATCATTTTCTATATAGCCTTCTATTACATATTTTTTATCTGGTTCTGGCAGATCAAGCTCAATTTCCTTACTACATGAAGATAAGGTTATAAATAAAATAAGGAAAAATAATTTATCAATTCTCATAATAGATTAAAATTTGAAATTCCACGTAATCGATGGTAGAATAGGGAAGAGTGAAAGCTGTTTGGCAGTGATAGTCATATTATTTTGTGTCATATCTCCATTAATATCAAAATAAATAACATAAGGATTTTTTCTATTGTAAACATTATAAATAGATAGATTCCAACTTTCTTCGATTTTTCTTGATTTTTTCTTATGTTGAGGATACCAGGTGAGGCTAAGGTCAGCTCTATGGTATGAAGGTAAACGAAAAGCATTCCTATCACTATATTCTGTTACAATATTGCCTTCTATAAAATATCTAGAAACTGGGACTGTAGCTGTATTACCAGTGGCAAATACCCACACACCTGATAAACTAAACGCATTACTTATCCGATATGTTAAAACTATGCTTATATCGTGAGTACGATCATATTTTGCGGGAAAAGGCTTACCATCGTTAATTTTAGGAAATTCACGTTCAGTTTTACCATAGCTATAACCTATCCATCCTGTGAATGTTCCATATTTTTTTTGTAAAAATAATTCTATACCGTAAGCTCTGCCTTTGCCATATGTAAAATTATTGTCTAAATTAGTAAGAATATAATTTTCATAAAGTGACTCTTCTTTATAATCTATTTGGTTAAATAGCCATTTATAATAACCTTCTATACTAAGCTCTAAAGAGTTATCAAGAAAATTACGAAAATATCCTAATGATAATTGATAACCAATTTGAGGTTTTACACTATCAGTGCTAGGAATCCATAAATCCGTTGGCAAAGTAACGTTTACAGGAGAAACCATATGAATAAATTGTGTGTTACGAGTAGCAGATAGTTTAATAGAGCTTGTACTATCGACTTTAAATCTAACTAATAAACGTGGCTCCAATTGATAATAATCGACGATTTTTTTGAATTTACCATAAACGATACTATCAGTATTAGTGAGGGTTATAGGATCGAAAAGATATCGAGTAAAAGGTCCTATTTGTTGATAATATCCTAGTCTGACACCTGCTGAAATACGTATCCATTTATTTATGTCCCCTTCTGTATGAAAGTAGCCAGCAGCTTCCCAAGCATAAAGTTTAGTCGGATTACCGAGATTGAATGGACTATTTTCCATAGTAAAAGAAGCTGTATATGGTTTGAAAGTATGATGTATACCTTCGACTCCAAATTTCATATTCCAACCATCTTTTAAAAAATAAGCAAAGTCAGATTTTAATTGAAAATCTCTAATAGAAGTATTTAATTGTACATTATATAGCTCTTGTATAGCACCAAAATTAAAGTTATAATCACTATAAATAAAAGTAGTATTAGAAAATAATTTTTGTGAAAATAGATGATTCCATCTAGCAGTGAGAGTAGCATTACCCCAATCTATATTTGTAGAGAAATTATCATCAGCTACTTTCACGTCAAAAACATCTCGTCCAAAATATCCACTTATAAATATGCGATCTTTAGGAGAAATTATATAATTAGCTTTAGCATTAATGTCATAAAAATAATAACCTAAAGGTGTTTTCATAAATGGTTTCATTACAATATCTGCATAGGTACGTCGTGCACTTATTATGAAAGATGCAGTGTCTTTTTTAATTGGTCCTTGCACAGCTATTCTACTAGATATGAGTCCTATGCCACCTTCTAATTGATATTTTCGCATATTACCTTCTTTCATCGAAATATCTAAAACTGATGAAATGCGTCCGCCATAGTTTGCTGGTATTCCAGATTTATATAATTCTAAATTTTGAATAGCATCAGAATTAAAAGTAGAGAAAAATCCCATGAGATGATTAGCGTTATATACTGGTGCCTCATCTAATAAGATTAAATTTTGATCTGGGCCACCACCTCGCACATAATATGTGCTACTACCCTCGCCTACAGTTAATACTCCTGGAGTTAGTTCAATAGCTTTAATTACATCTACTTCACCAAATAAAACTGGAATTGTTTTTATTCTTTCTACAGGCATTTTCACTACACCCATTTGTGCATCATACACGTTAGCATCTGAGCGTTCAGCAGTTACAACTACTTGATCAATTAAGTATGTTTTTTCTTTTAGTTCAATATTTATTTCATAATTTTTATCTAATATAATTTGTTGAGTCCATTTTTCAAATCCTACTGCAGAAACTTCAAATGTGTAAGACCCTTTAGGCAAAGTAAGTGAATAAAAACCATAATGATTTGTGGTTGTACCTTTTAGTGGATCTGTGATATATACATATGCTCCT
This sequence comes from Bacteroidales bacterium, assembly GCA_030017935.1. Taxonomy (GTDB): domain Bacteria; phylum Bacteroidota; class Bacteroidia; order Bacteroidales; family DTU049; genus DTU049. The sequence continues at coordinate 3,337 of JASEGF010000103.1, forward strand.
ATTATTTGCTCTCCACTATTAGCATCTTTTACATATCCTGATATTGTATAGTTTTGTGCTGTTAGCCAAGCACTTATTAATAATAAACTAAAAATGAATAAAAATTTTAAATGCATTATATTTTTTTAATATTTTTTAAGAAAGCAAAAGTATTAAAATTATAAGAAATCTACGTTATAAACTGATAAATATTATGAAAAAAATAAAACTGACAATATTTAGGGATAATGATGTAATATTTCAAGAAAATACAAAATGTTTTTTGGTTCTAATTAATTTTTTTTTAAAAACTAAGTTAGTTAGATTTAGTAAAAAAAGTATAAAATTTTAATATCTTTCAGATCATTCTGAAAAACAAATATATGTTATAAGTAGCAATGGATCTATTAATATAGAGATAAAAAAATATTATTTCAAAAAAATAAATTTAATCATTGTTATGTAAAGTAATTACATTATTTTTGCACATTTAAAAATTTTTTGGAAAAAATAGATGAAGACCAAGTATTTAGATCTAGTAGAGCAGACCTTTGATTTTCCTACAGATGAATTCAAGGTTATAGAAAATGAGCTATATTGGAATGATATTAATATGATGGATATTATTGAGCAATATGGTACTCCATTGCGAATAACATATTTACCTACTATTAGTAAAAAAATTCAAAATGCAAGGAGAATATTCAATATTGCTATGGCAAAATTAGATTACAAAGGCGAGTATTTCTATGCTTATTGTACTAAAAGTAATCATTTTTCATATGTATTAGAGGAAGCATTAAAAAATAATGTTGGTATAGAGACTAGTAGTGCTTTTGACATTAATATTATAGAGAAATTATATGATCAAGGGCTTTTACCTAAAGATAGATTTATCATTTGTAATGGATTTAAGCGAAAAGAATATATCGAGAACATTTGTAGATTAGTAAATAATGGTTTCGAAAATGTAATCCCAGTAATAGATAATAAAAATGAACTTTTCGAATATAGATTTAAAAAGAATGCTAAAGTAAAATTAGGAATACGTATAGCTGCCGAAGAGGAACCTACATTTGAGTTTTACACTTCTCGTCTAGGTATTAGATATAATGATATTGTGCCATATTATAGATTATATCTAAAAAATCATCCCAATTTCGAATTGAAAATGTTACATTTTTTTATAAATACAGGTATTAGGGATAATGCTTATTATTGGAGTGAGCTAGCAAAAGCAGTAAATGTTTATGTAGAGCTGAAAAGAGAATGTCCTACTTTAGATTCTCTCAATATTGGTGGTGGTTTCCCTATACGTACATCGTTAAATTTCGATTATGATTACCAATATATGGCAGAGGAGATATTAAATCAAATCAAAACTATTTGTAATCAAAATAATGTACCTGAGCCTAATATTTATTCAGAATTTGGTATTTATACTGTTGGTGAGGCTGGAGCGATATTTTATAAAATTTTAGATCAAAAACAACAAAATGATAGAGAACTTTGGAATATGATTAATAGCTCTTTTATGACAACTTTGCCAGATTCTTGGGCCCTCAACCAAAGATTTATTTTATTACCACTGAATCATTGGGATTATGAATATCAAAGAGTTTTTTTAGGTGGACTCACTTGTGATAGTAGAGATTATTATAACACTGAAGCTCATGCAAATGCTATTTTTTTGCCTAAATTTACTCCTAGTGATCCTCTATATTTGGGTTTTTTCCATACTGGCGCTTATCAAGATGCTCTAGGAGGTTATGGTGGCATACAACATTGTTTAATACCAGCTCCTAAGCATGTATTAATAGATTTAGATGAAGATAAAGAATATTATACTAAGCTTTATGCTAAAGAGCAAAGTTATAAATCTATGCTAAAAATATTAGGATATATGTAATTTTTTTGGGGGGAATAATTATTATTTTTATTTTAAAGTGGGCTTAAATAGTAGGATTATATATATTATAAAATTTTTAATCTTAATAGAGTAAAAAAATTTTGCATTTTGTAAAAAATATGTAAATTTGCAATGTCAAAACCCTAAAATAAATATATATGAAAGGAAAGTTTTTTTCTATTGTTTTATTAGCCATAGCATTGATATTCACTAGTTGTGATTTACAAAAAATGGCTAAAAAGTATGATACCGTTAAATATGAAACTACACCACAAGTATTAGAAACACATGGTGGCAAAATCAATGTTTCAGTTAAAGGGAATATACCTGCTAAATATTTTGGTAAAAAAGTTGTAGTAGATTTCACTCCTGTGCTCAAATGGGATGGTGGCAGCTATACTTGTAAATCTATTAAAATAGGTGGTGAAAAAGCAGAAAGTGGAGATAGTAAAATTACCAAAAAAACTGGTGGTAGTTTTTCATGGTCAGACGTAATAGCTTATCAACCAGAAATGAATGTCTCTGAGCTAGTAGTAAATGCTAAAGCTACTAAAGGTAAAAAAACCGTAGATTTAGGTGAAGTAAAATTAGCTGACGGTGTAATCTATACATCTACTCGCATAAGTAGAGATCAGGATCTCTCATTAGCTGAGCATGGCTATAAAAAAGAAGTTATTATATCAAAAAATGCAAATTTATATTTTGATTATAATAGTTCTAAATTTTCAGAATCTCAAAAGCTAAATAAACTTGATGAAAATAAAAAAGCAATACAAGATTTGAAAGATTTCATTAATCTTAATTGGAAAATCAAAAGTATAGATATTAATGCTTGGGCTTCTCCAGAAGGTGAAGAACAATATAATGCTAATCTATCAAATGATAGAGCTGCTGCTGCCCAAAAATATATTGAGAGCTATATTGAGAAACTAGATAAAGATATTGCTAAATCTCAAAAGAAAAAATATTCAGAAGTAAAACGTGAAGCTCCTCTGACAATAAATGGTAAAGGTGAAGATTTCGATGGATTTATGCAAGCTATCGAAAAATCTAATCTCCCAGAAAAACAAGCTATCATTAACGTTATTAAATCTCAAACTGATAAAGCAAAAAGAGAAAGAGAAATTAAAAATATGAGTGTAGTATATGCTGAGGTAGAAGCTATACTAGAACCTCTCCGTCGTGCAGAAATAGTAGTTTCATGTTTCGAACCTAAACGCACCGATGATGACATAGCTAGACTAAGTCTCACTGCTCCTGATAGTTTAAAAGCTGAAGAATTATTGTTTGCTGCTACTCTAACTGAAAATATGGATAATAAGCTAAAAATTTATAAATCGGGTACACAAATTTATCCATCCGATTGGAAATTTTGGAATAATGCTGGATATATCCTTTTATCACAAAATGAACTAACTGAGGCTACTCCATTTATAGAAAAAGCAAACACTTTATCTCCAAATAATCCTGTAGTATTAAATAATTTAGGTGTTATAGCTACATGGAACAAACAATATGATAAAGCAAAAGAATACTTTGAACAAGCTAAAGCAGGTGTAGATGTTAACTATAATTTAGGTATATTAAAAATTGTAGAGGGTGACTATGCTGGTGCATTGAAACTATTTGCTGGCAAATCATGTAGATATAATATAGCTCTTGCTCAGCTCTTATCTACTGATTATACAAGTGCTGCTCGTACTCTAGAGTGCGTACCTAATAAAACTCCTGAAGTTTATTACTTAATGGCTATCGTAGGTGCTCGTACTGGAAATAATTCTATGATGATAGATAATCTCAAATTAGCTGTTCAAGATGCTAATCTAAAAGCTCTAGCTAAAACTGATCGTGAGTTTCTGAAATATGCTAATAATAGCGACTTCCAAGCTGTCATTAAATAAACAATTTTAGATTAATATAATATTAAAAAGGAGGATAAGTAGTTATCCTCCTTTTTAATTTAAAAATATTTTATTGAATTAGACGTTTTAGTAATAACTAAATTATTACTGGTTCATTCACTGTAATAACTACATTTCTTATGAATATAAATGATTTTAAATAAATTTTTACTTAATTTACTTTTCTTTGTCAGCCACACAAAGAA
>JASEGF010000104.1 GCA_030017935.1 Bacteroidales bacterium
TTCTACCCAACACGGCTTGCTTGTTTTATTACAAATCATTTCCCAATGCGGTATTGCTCGAGCTTACGAATTACTGTAAAGATATTCTTTTATAATACTAAATGTTGATAAAAACTTTATTATCTAAACGACTAACTCCATCAATCATTTACTTCTATTGGCTATTACATTTATTACATTTGTAAGTAATGATTTTTTTTCATTATCTAAAGATAATAAATCTATATTATTTTGGGCTTTCATTATATGATAATTAATCTGTTCTTCCGTTTTTTTATCTATATTTAGTTTTTTATATATATCGATAACTTTACTTATTTTGTCATCACTATTTATGTTTTTATCATTATATAAATTATAAAAATCTTGCTTGTCTTTTTCATTTTCTATGCTTTGATATGCTGTAATATACAAAAAAGTTTTTTTAGCATCCAGAATATCACCACCAATTTTTTTACCAAAAATACTTTCATCAGCAAAACAATCAAAATAATCATCTTGCAATTGAAAAGCTAAGCCCAGATGAATACCTAAATCATATATTGTCAATTCATCTGCAGTAGGGCAATTGCCAAGCAGAGCACCTATTTTCATAGAGCTAGCAATTAAAACAGCAGTTTTCAAGTAAATCATTTTTTCATAATCGCTAATAGAAACATCAATTTTATCCTCAAAATCCATATCTAATTGTTGTCCCTCACATACTTTAGTAGCTGTGTTAGTAAACTCATCTAGTATGCGAACTAAATATTTTTCTTTAGTTTTATTGACCATACTATAAGCTATAGCAAACAAAGTATCTCCAGCTAATAATGCTTTATTGAGTCCATATTTAGCTACTACTGTTTCTCTGCCACGTCTCATCAGTGCTTTGTCCATGATATCATCATGAAAAAGAGTGAAGTTATGAAAAAGTTCTATGCCTAATGCTGGTGGCACTGCATCATCGATGTTACCACCGTACATATCACATAGAAACAAAATCAATGCTGGACGAAATCTTTTACCACCACATTCTATACCATATCTAATAGGTTCATACAAGGTTTGTGGCTCTTTATTCAAATCTATCTCAGCTAAATTTTTTTTGATATAATCAATATAATACTTAAGTATTTCCATAAATAATTTTTAGCTTTACAAAGATATTAATAAAATCAAGAATAAATTTTAAATAGTGATAAATATTAAATTTTTTTTATAATTTTATAAAAAAAATGAAAAAGTATATTGTTATTTTATGTCTAACATTTATATCAGCTTTTAGCTTTTCTCAAGAGCAAAATAACACACCTGGGTCAGATTTTTTTATTGATGTACCTACTAGAATAAACATTAGCAATAATACATCAATTCCTATAACTGTTTATGTTCATGAAAGTGAATGTACAAATTGTCAAAATTATCTGAATTATATAGACATAAGCATGAAATGTGCTAGTTCTCAACAGTTTGGCAATCCGATTACTTTTCATTCTTTGACATATAACCAATTTATCAATCTATTTGATTCATATTCAGTGAATGATAACACTTGGAGCGAGCAATCTTTTATTGATTCTAAACCTTTAAATGTTGAAGACCATTCCATACTTTTCACTGCTGACACTAATATGTGGATTCCACCTATTCCTGTTGTTCCTATTACTAATCATTATTTTTATTTTAATTTTAATATTCCTTATAATTATTGGAGCCAATATTTATGTAATGATAGTGTGGTAGATCTTCATATATATGTGAGTTTAGATTATGATATAGATGCAGAGTTTTGGTTTAGGGTTTTTGTTTATAAAGATGATTTTCCACAAATTACTAATTGGTATCGTGGCGACACTCATTTTCATTCATATTTTACACAAAATATAGCAGAAAATGGCTTTCCTCTAAAATCTTCAAAAGCTTTTGCCAAAACTATTGGACTTGATTGGATAACAATCACTGACCATAGTTGTGATTACGATAATTATGGGATAAGTATGACAGATAATTGGGCAAAACAAGCCAATGAAATCTCTAATTTGAATTCTGAAGATAATACTTTCATATTTATTCGTGCAATTGAGGCTTCTATAAATAATAGTCAAAATAAAATTGTACATAGTTTAGTATATCCAAACCCAGAAGAGCCTTTTTCTATGCCATATTTCTTTGATGGAGGAGGCGATGCATCATCTACAAATATAACTATTGATAATATGTTAGATTCACTAAACAAATATAATGGTTTTGCTTATGCGGCCCACCCTTTTTCAGAAGGAGATAAATTATCTTCACTTGTTAATGGTGATGTATGGAATATCGCAGATAACCTTTCACCTCAAAATGGTAGTGCAGCATTATCCGTAGGAAATGTAATTTGGAATAATCTGTCTGCGCCTTCTGATATATATTCTACAAATCCAAATTATGTTTTTAAAAACAATCTAATCGGTTTACAAAATTGGAATCTATGGTATACTCTCTCCTCAAATACTGACACTGACCCTTGGAATACACAGTATAATGCTGAACCATATGGTTTTAGTGAAGTCCCCACAAACGACTATCTTCATACAATGTACAGGTTCACACAAAATATGGAGGCATATAGCTTTTTATTACGTAGAGGATTAAAAATGAAAAACCAAAATCACAATATAAACAATTGGAAATTATTCCTTTCTGCTGGTAGTGATGCTCATGGCTCTTTTAATTACTCAAACACTGATTATGTTTATGGTGGAGTAAGTGGCTATGTAGAAAACAATTATCCTGGTGCACTAAACACACTTGTTTATTGTCCAAATGGAATGGGAACAAATGGCAAAAACATTTTAAAAGCGTTAAAATCTGGCCATTCAATTTTGTCATCAGGTCCTATTATAGTAATGACTATCACTAGTCCATTAGGATTTACTCTCCCTGGAGACGACATTGATATTAGTACCATTGATGCAAATAACGTAATTATTAATCTAAAAGCAATTTCTAATAAAATATTCGGAACTATTAATAATGCTTATATTATTCTAGAAACTCAAGATAATTCATACTCGTATACAATAAATATCTCAAATGGAAACTTCTCCATATCTCTAGCAGACCTATTAAATAATATGTTTTCAATGAATAATATGCCAATAAATCAATATTTCGCTATAAGAGCTTATATAAAAACAAATAAAATTTATACTGGCAATCAATCTACATTGCACAAAAAACAATCAGAAACATTCTATTCATTCACTAATCCAATATGGATAAAATCTGGCAACTGGGATCTAGTGAATAATTATAACGCCTCAAATATAAAATTATACCCTAATCCTACTTCAAACATTTTATATGTAAATGGCATAGATGATAAACCCATTAGAAATATATATTTGATTTCACCTAATGGAGCAACTACTAATATGAATTTTTTCAAAAAATTTAATACAATCGAAATAAATCTAAATGAACTACCAACAGGTGTTTATATTCTTAAAATTATTTTTGATGATGGAATATATGTAGACAAAATCATAAAACTTTAAAAAAGAAATATTTTTTTAATGCCTAATAATAGTTATAGATCCATTTAATAGACGAGAAGTGAGGCCTTCTAATCGCCATTCGTAAACTTCACAAAGGTAATAGTAAACTCCATCAGGCACTGGACGTCCTGAATTCATATTTGTTCCATCCCAGTTAATATCTGGATCTTGCGTTTCGAAAACTAAATTTCCCCATCTATTATAAACTAACAAATGTATTTTTTCGACAAAATCATAAGGAAAAGGTTGAAATAAATCATTATAACCATCGCCATCAGGAGTAAATACATTAGGTAATGAATATAAATCGCAACTATTGATATCTGAACAAACTTTCATTGATGGCAACGAAGCATTGTTATTAGTATCTACAGCTACTACATAATAGCAGCCAGCTACAGTGCTAGCTAAAGTATGGACATATGATGTATCAATAGTATTTACTAATAGAGTAAAATCATCATATATTGTAGGAGAATAAAAGACCTGATAATGACTCAAATCATTAACATCACAATAAGTGATTACATTTTGCCAATTTAAAATATTAGAAAGAGAATTACAATCAGCATTTACATGCAAATTAGGGGAGCATGGTGGCTCTATATCTATCGGTATAGCACATATCTCCTGCGACCAATTCTCTAATGGAGTTACAAAACCAGGGGCAGAATAATGTCCATAAGCTAGAACTTTATAGCAATAATTATTACCATTTATTAAACCAGTGTCTATGAATTCTGTATTTATTGTTTTGGCTAATAATTCATAAGAAAGTGAAACGTCATTAAATCTATAAACATAGAAACTATCATTAGCCCATGGTACTTGATAATTAAATTTTAAATGTATTTTTTTATCACCTGGAGTAGCAACTAAAAAAACTGAAGAAGCTGCTGACGAACTATTAATTGGCTGCCATGTGCCATTAATTTGATTTAACAAATGTATCTGATAATGATAACTTTTGTTTTTTGTATCAATATTTTGATGCAGTACAACAGTATCGTCTAAGCTAAATGTACTTGATAAAAAACTATAATTATTGCCAGAAAGATTTTCGCCGAAATAAACATCATATTTATATGGTCCTGGATGAGCTATGGTATCTAAATCATTAGGCTTAGACCATTTTAGTAGCAGTTCACCATTTACCTCATCGGTAGTATTTACACTCACATGAGTTATAACAGGAGCTACATCACTGAGAATAGCACATGCTTCATTAGATACTTTGCTCACTGCTCCATCTGAGAAATAAGCATATACTCGATAGCAATATTCATTTCCTATAGCCAAATTTCCTTCATTGATATAATCTGTATAGGTAGTATCATAAATTGTTAGAGTAGAATCTATTAATACAAATCCAAGAGAATCTGGTAGCCCAGTTTCGCAAACTCCCTGAACGTAAGAAGTATGCATATTTTTTCTAAAAATTTTGTAACCAATAGCATTATCACAAAATTCTCTATGCCATTCAAGTTCTATACCATAGGGAGTAGCTGTAGCCTGCAAGTTTTCTGGGGCAGGTGCGATAACGGAAACATTTATTTTTTTATACACTTCAGGGATATCTGCTACTCTTGTAAAGCCGATATTATCCAAGCCCCAATGATCATAATCATAATTTGTTGTTTGATCTTGATACCATCTAATACGTGTATTTGGAGTCAGTGCAGCCGCAGGTAATAATATTGTGTAATTATTCCAATGCGTTAAGTTAGGTTCATGACCGCCTTCTTCTTCATATTTGGGATTAGGATTGAAATATACTATATTTATCCAATTGCTTTCTGAGTCAGTAGTATTATATTGCACATAAACTCCCTCATCTGGTTCATCAGGACCTTCGCAACTACTACCACCATAACCAGTATGTTCCTCATAACGCATATCAAATTCTAATATATAATCACCATCAGAAAGGTCTAAAACAGGACTTGTTAAATATCGAGGCGCAGTTTCATCTTTGCCATACCATATATATTTAGAATTATCCCAGCCATTGCCACAAGGGCTATTAAACATTATAGGTACATTAGAAGTAAATGGGGATAAAAGTCCATTATTAAAATTATATACACTAGATGAGGAACTATCTTGATTTAAAACATCGACACGAAAATTTAAACTATAAGAATTTATAGAAACATTATCACAACTAGCATCCCAACTAAAATTTGAAGATATATTATTAACACCTTTTATTGGTTGAGGAAAAGAAGCTCCCATATCTATTAGCTGTCCCGTTGCTGTTAATAGCATAGTATCATTATAAACAAACGAAGCACTCACTGGGAATGACAAATTATTACCGGCGATTATGCAAGTATCTGCTGGGCTATTAAGAACAGGACTAATACTTTGACAATTATTTACTATGATAGTAACATCTCTATCTACATATCCTACCATTACTCCAGAAATTAATTTTTTAGCACGAACTACAAAGCTATATTCTCCTCTAATAGGAGTATCCCAAGTAATAATTCCAGTATTTTGATCTAGTGAAAAACTATTAGTAGCAGATGGCATGGTATAATTTGTAATATTTACTCCACCAGAATCTCTGCAAGAAATAAGCTGGTATGTATATGTAGCATTAGGATGAGGCTCTGGATCATACACACTCATGTCTAGCTCCTGCAATGTACCACTACATATTCTAAATGGCGTTGGAGATTGAAAACGTAAAGAATAACTACTGCTTACATAAGGATTAATGACAAGTAAAGCTTCTGTGTATATTGATTTCTGTACTGACAAAGGGATATTTGCTATATATGGCCCTCGGCACTTATATGAAACACTAAGTAGAAATGTAGAAGGACCAGAATAAGTATGCTGACCATAATAAATAACTTTTTTGAGATATGGAAACCCCGCAGATGATACGCTCAATAAATTCAAATTGCTATTAGTACCGTCACCCCAGTTTAATGATAAATTTTGATCAATAGGACCATGCTCATATACATAACATATCACATTCACTTGATACGTCAAATTACTAATAGGTTCATATTGAATCTCTATGGACCTAATATTCATAGCATTAACTACAAAACTAGTTAAAATAAAAATTATAAATATTAGTAATTTTTTCATAAAAGAAAAAAATATCCTGATTGTAAAATTAATAAATTTTTTATTAATGAAATCACTTTTTTATATTCAATCTATCTAGCGCAGCATGATATTTTTTAGCACATTGCATATGTTCAGTAAAAGTGCGGCTAAATGTATGATATCCTGATAAATCATCTTTAGCACAGAAAAATAAATAGTTATGTTTCTGATAATTTAAAACAGCATCCATAGTGCGAGGAGATGGCAATAAAATAGGTCCTGGTGGCAATCCCGTATTTTTATAAGTATTATAGGGAGAATTAATTTCTAAATGTTTATGAAGAACTCTTTTAATATTAAAGTCTTGATGAGCAAAAATAATAGTCGGATCTGACTCTAAAGGCATATTTCTTCTCAAGCGATTGATATAAACTCCAGCAACTATTGGCATCTCATCCCATTTTTTAGTTTCAGCCTCTACAATAGATGCTAGAGTACAAACCTGAACAGGAGTAAAATTCAAGGCTTGTGCTTTTTCTAATCTTTCATTTGTCCAGAAATTATCCCATTCTTTTTTCATTCTCAGAACGAATTCTTCAGGTGTAGTAGTCCATAAAAAATAATATGTATTTGGTATAAAAATACATGCTATGTTGTATTTATTAAATCCTAAGGAATCTATAAAATCTTTATCATTTATTACATCCAAAAAATCTTG
>JASEGF010000105.1 GCA_030017935.1 Bacteroidales bacterium
GCACAGCTTTTATGCTATCTTGGCCCCATTTAGGCCCTTTTATACTGCATGGTTTTGGGAAAATAATACTTGTGTCTTGAGCATTTATCCCACCAATAAATATTAACATTGCTAAAATTAAAACTAACTTTTTCATATTTTTATTTTTTTAAATTTCATTTTTAATCATATTTTTTCTTCTCATAAAATCCTTCTTTAATTTGTAAAGATATTCCAATATTAAAATTATTTACAGTTAACAAATTATTTTTTTTAGTTCCTTGAAAAGTATATGCAAAATTAATACCAATAGATGAAATAGATTTAAAAGCTGGTCTGAATGGGATAATCATGCTAGTAGATATAGTATATGCATCTAAAGAAGTATTTCGAAGATTTAAATATGTTTTATTATATTTTAAGCTAATAATATAATTGCTTCTAACAAAAATATTTTTGAAAGAATTAGGGTCAGGAATAATAGAAAAACCAGTTTGTAGAGCAAAGCTATTTTGTAAACTATCTGTTTCACCAAAATTTTTAAATTTTTCCCAATTAGCGAAATAAGAATTTAAGAAAATTTTAATATTTTTCTTATTATCCCATCCAATACTGGCACTATAGAAAGAAGGGAACAAATATTCTCCATCAGTAATTGTCTCATTAATAGTATCTATACTTGCGTCATTATTAACACCAAAGGTTATCAATTCAGATCTAATGGTTCTATTAGCATTAATATTCATCGATGGTGAGTATGAAAACCCAAAAGAAAGATTAGATTTATCCATCGGTACCATAAATCTAAGTCCTGCATTAAAATAAATATCATTTACAAACGTCGCATTTGTATATCTATTATCCAGAAAATAAGAAGTATCGATATCTGTATAATTATTTTGATAAATAGTGCCAAAGAGATAGCTAACATTTAATCCTAATGCAAAATTTTTGGTAATATTAATCCCAAAGCCAGCAAAAGCTTGATTAATGCCACCATAAGAAGAATAGACATTTTTATATGAAGAAGAAGGAAACTCAGCTACCGAGTCAATGATTTTATAACCTACATTAGAAAAAGGTACAAGGCCTATAGCTGCAGAGAGGAATTTATTAATTCTGAACCCACCACTAATCATAGAAAGTCCACCGCCCCATTGAGAATAAGATTGTAGAGCATTGCTAACCACATTGCCAGTAGCATTTGCTCCAATATTTAAAATAATAGATGAAGAGTCAAAAAGAGCATAAGTAGCTGGATTTAAATAATTTATTATACTTTTATCATAAAATGAACCACCATCTATACCTATAGCATAAAGCATAGCATGATTAGTAGCCTGCACATCACCAATTCCATATCTAGAGTATGGGTTATAAAAATTATTTTGCCCTTCTAAAAAAGGAATGCATATAATAAACATTATAAAAAATAAATTACTTTTAATAAAAAACTTCATTTCAGTAAAAATTTTAGTCCTAGAAGAGCTAAATTTTGATTTGCAAAATTGCAATTTTTTAATTTCTTATCCAAATATTGTTTAAAAGATGTACTGATATAAACTGGACTTTGAAATTTATTTATGAAATCATCTATACGAGCTTGTATCTCATGCAATACTCCCCAATAAACACCAGAATGTATGCTTTCTATAGTATTTTTGCCTACCATGTCTATATTGAAATTTTCATTTTCTATTTTTAATAACGGTAATTTTTGTGTAAAATTATGTAAAGATAAATATCTAATAGCAAAGCCAGGACTGATAGCACCACCCAAATATTTTTTATTAATAACGTAATCATATGTAATAGCAGTACCTATTTGAATAGTTAAAAATGTTTCATCATTATTTAAACTATATGCTCCTACAGCAGCTGCTATTCTATCTTCTCCTAATGTATCTATACTCTCATATTCAAGTGAAAATGGCAAATTTAAATTAGCTTTTTTTAAAGAAAAAACATTATGTTCTTGCAAAAAAAGTATTAAATCTGCATTAAGGAAAATCACAGATGCGTACAGTCCTTTATTAACATTATATTTATTGATAATATCTACAATATTTTCAAATAAAGAACTATCTGAAGGGAAAGAGTAGAAATCCTCATTATCTAAAAGCAATTTAGTACTTGTATTGCCAAAATCTATATATATGGTATGATTATTCATTATATAATTATGTCAAAATAAATTTTTGTAAAATTACAAAAAATAAAATGACCCCGGCAGGAATCGAACCTGCATTTAAAGTTTAGGAAACTTCCGTTCTATCCATTGAACTACGGGGCCTTTTATTGGAGAACAAAATTACAAATAAATAAAATAAAGAACTTTTACAAAATATAAAGGGGCAATTTTTTATTGCCCCCTAGTAATGGCATCGGGTGGAATTGAACCACCGACACAAGGATTTTCAGTCCTCTGCTCTACCACCTGAGCTACGACGCCGTTATTTATTTTTGCAAAGGTAAAAATATTTTTTAAAATGAAAAAAATTTTTTTTGAATTATACTTTGTATTAAAATTAATTATAATTAAGTGAAATAATTTAGAAAAAGCCAACAAAAATGATATTTGTAACTTTAGTTTGACAATATAAACAATAATGATTAATTTCGCAAACAAATAAAATAAAAACACATAAAAATGAAGAGAGATAAAAAATTTATTACCTGTGATGGTAACCATGCGGCTGCTCATGTTAGTTATATATTTAGTGAGGTAGCTGCTATCTATCCTATCACTCCATCATCACCGATGGCAGAGTATGTAGATGAATGGGCTGCTGAAGGCAGGAAAAATATTTTTGGTTCTACTGTGAAAGTAATAGAAATGCAAAGTGAAGCTGGAGCTGCTGGAGCTGTACATGGAAGTTTACAAAGTGGTGCTTTAACCTCCACATATACTGCTAGTCAAGGTTTATTATTGATGATACCTAATATGTACAAAATCGCTGGTGAGCTTCTGCCTGGAGTATTTCATGTATCTGCTCGTACTGTTGCTGCACATGCATTATCTATATTTGGAGATCATTCTGATGTGATGTCTACTAGAATGACTGGTTTTGCTATGTTAGCTACAAGTAGTGTACAAGAAATTATGGATCTAGCTCCTGTAGCACACCTAGCTGCTATCAAAGGCAGGATGCCTTTCCTACATTTTTTTGATGGATTTAGAACATCTCACGAAATACAAAAAATCGAAGAATTAGATGCAGAAGATTTCATAGACATTATAGATTGGAAAGCTATAGAAGAATTTCGTAATAGAGCTCTGAATCCTAATCATCCAGTTATTCGTGGTACAGCACAAAATCCAGATATATTCTTTCAAGCTCGTGAAGCAGCACAACCATTTTATGATAAAATACCAGATTTAGTAGAATATTATATGCAAGAAATTACTAAATTGACTGGTAGAGAATATCATCCATTTGATTACTATGGTCACCCAGAGGCAGAGAATATCATAATTGCTATGGGATCTGTATCTGATACTATTAAAGACACTGTAGATTATTTAATGAACATGGGCGAGAAAGTGGGCCTCATAAACGTACACCTCTATCGACCTTTTAGCGAAAAATATTTATTAAATGTCTTACCAAAATCAGTGAAACGTATAGCTGTAATAGATAGGACAAAAGAACCTGGTGCTATGGGCGAACCTCTCTATTTAGATATAAAAAATATCTTTTATGGGAAACCCAATGCTCCAGAAATCTATAGTGGACGTTATGGTCTTAGCTCCAAGGATACCACACCCTCACAGATATTAGCAATTTATAATAATTTAAAACAAAAAGAACCTAAAGATCACTTCACTATTGGCATTGTAGATGATATCAATTTCTCATCTTTACCACAAGAGAATGAAATTAATATTTCACATCAATGTATATATTCTGCTAGATTCTATGGTATAGGCTCTGATGGTACTGTAGGTGCTAATAAGAACTCAATAAAAATAATTGGTGAAACAACAAATAAATATTGCCAAGCATATTTCGCTTATGACTCTAAGAAATCTGGTGGATTCACAGTATCACATTTACGTTTCGGTGATATTCCTATACGTAGTCCTTATTTAGTTACTATACCTGATTTCGTTGCTTGTCATGTACCATCATATTTAGGTAAATATGATATGCTCAGCGGGCTGAAACCTGGTGGCACTTTCCTATTAAATACTATCTGGGACGTAGAAACTACTAAAGAAAAGCTACCTAATTCTATTAAAAAATATTTAGCAGTAAATAAAATTAAATTTTATGTAATTGACGCTACGAAGATAGCTAGAGAAATAGGATTGGGAAACAGAACAAATTCTATTATGCAATCTGCTTTCTTTAAAATTACCAATATCATTCCTTATGATTTAGCTATCCAAGAAATGAGAAAAGCTGTAGAAGAATCTTTTGGTAGAAAAGGCGAAAAAGTAGTGCAAATGAACTATCAAGCCATAGAACGTGGTACTGAAGTAATAGAAGTGAAAGTGCCAGAAGAATGGAAAGACTTACCCGATGAAAGTCCTATTTATTACGAACAAGATGACGCTCCAGAATTTATTTCACAGGTAGTGAGAGTAATGAATGCTCAAGAAGGAGACAAGCTGCCAGTATCTACATTTAAAGGAAGAGAAGATGGTACTTTCCCATCAGGAACATCAAAATACGAAAAACGTGGTATCGCAGTTACTGTACCAGTATGGATACCAGAAAATTGTACACAATGTAATCAATGTGCATATGCTTGCCCTCATGCTGTAATTCGTCCATTTTTACTTACTGATGAAGAATTATCTAATGCACCATCAGGTACTAAATCTATCAAAGGCAGTGGTGCTACCAAAGAATACAATTATTCATTACAAGTAAGTGTTTTAGACTGCACAGGCTGTGAAGTTTGTGTAAATGTTTGTCCTGCTAAAGAAAATGCCTTAGTAATGGAACCATTACAAGACCATCTAGATGAAAATGATAGATTCACATATATGGATCAAAAAGTAGGCTACAAAGATACAGTAGTAGATAAATACAAAACTGTCAGAGGTAGTCAATTTGCTCAACCATTATTTGAATTTAGCGGTGCTTGTTCTGGATGTGGCGAGACTCCTTATATTAAACTCATAACTCAACTTTTTGGTGAGCGTATGGTAATAGCTAATGCTACTGGCTGCTCATCTATATATGGTGGTAGTGCACCATCTATGCCATATACAACTTCTAATCGCAATGGTAGAGGTATAGCTTGGGGTAATAGTTTATTCGAAGATAATGCTGAGTATGGATTTGGTATAGCAAGTGGTATTCGCAAAATCAGAGAATATATTAAAGAGAATTTTGTAAAATTTATATCAGACAGTAATGCTAGCAGTGAACTGAAAACTGCTATGCAAGAATGGATAGATGGCATGTATAATGCCCAAAACGCAGAAATAGCAACAGATAAACTCTTATCAATGATATCCAGTGCTCCCCAAGAGATAGCTGATTTTATCAAAAAATATCAACATTATCTCATCAAAGTAAGTGTGTGGGGTATCGGTGGCGATGGCTGGGCTTATGATATTGGATACGGTGGATTAGATCATGTGATAGCATCTGGTGAAGATATAAATATTTTAGTTTTAGATACTGAAGTATATTCAAATACTGGTGGTCAATCATCCAAATCTACTCCAATTGGTGCTATTGCTAAATTTGCTGCTTCTGGCAAAAAGATTAGAAAAAAAGATTTAGGTCTAATGGCTATCTCCTATGGTTATGTTTATGTAGCTCAAGTGGCTATGGGAGCTAATATTAATCAATATTTAAAAGCAGTAAGAGAAGCAGAGGAATTCCCTGGACCATCTATTATTATAGCTTATGCTCCTTGTATAGCTCATGGCATCAAAGGTGATATGGGACAGTCTCAAAATCAAGAAGAACGTGCTGTCAAATCTGGCTACTGGACCTTGTATCGCTATGACCCGCGTTTAGCTGATGAAGGTAAAATACCTTTCCAATTAGATAGCAAAGAACCAGACTTTGGACTATTCCAAGATTTTATACTCTCTGAGGTTAGATTCTCTTCTCTAATGAGATCTAATCCGCAAACTGCTAAAGAACTTTTTGATGAAGCAGAAAAAGTAGCAAAATGGCGCTATGATAGATATGTGAAATTATCACAGATAATTTTCTAAAATTATTTTAATCTAATTTTAAAGGGTTTATCTTTATTGATAAACCCTTTATTTTTTTAGATAATATTGTAATATCCCCATTTATCTCTTTAAACTTGTCAACTCATTAACTTTTAAAAAAATTGTAAAACTACTAATACTTTCAAAATTACTTATTTAAAAAATTATTCATTAATGATTATCTTTTATTATTTTTGCTTATAAATTAATAAAAAATAATAGTATTATGAAAAGATTAATGATTTTAATTGGGATTTTAAGTTTATCATTATGTAAAAATCTTTTGGCAGATGAGGGAATGTGGCTGCCAGTCCTTTTAGAAGCTCAATATGATGATATGGTTACTAGAGGATTAAAATTGACTCCAGAGGAAATATATAGTATAAATAATTCTAGTCTAAAGGATGCTGTGGTACTATTCGGTAGTGGATGCACGGGTGCTATAGTTAGTGAACAAGGCCTAGTAATAACTAATCATCATTGCGGCTATGGATCAATAGCTAAAGTGAGCACTGTCAATAATGATTATCTGACTAATGGGTATTGGTCTCAAGATTATAAGGAAGAAATATCTATTTCAGGACTTACAATATCTAGATTGATAAACATGCGAGATGTAACTAATGAAATATTATCTCAAATACCAGCGAACGCTACTGAACAACAAAGAAAAGAAATTGTGAGCAAAATAAGTAAAAATATTGCTGCTGAGAATAAAACTAAACCTTATATAAATGCTGTAGTTAGAGAATTTAACTACGGCAATGCATATTATCTGATGACATATGAAGTGTTTAGCGATATACGTTTGGTTGCAGCTCCCCCTTTATTTATTGGTAATTTTGGGGGTGATACAGATAACTGGATGTGGCCACGTCATACAGGAGATTTCTCAATTTTTCGCATCTATGTAAATCATAATAATGAACCAGCTAATTACTCAGAAAATAATGTCCCATATAAACCTAAATATGTAGCTCCAGTATCTAAAAAAGGTGTAGATAAAAATGATTTCATATTCGTATATGGATTCCCTGGGTCAACTACTCATTTCATGACTTCTAAAGGTATAGATATGAATGTAAATC
>JASEGF010000106.1 GCA_030017935.1 Bacteroidales bacterium
GGATAAGTTTAGAGGATTTTTCACAAAGATTTCTTTTGTTTGATTTAATTAGCCTGTTTGTAAATTACAGACCATTATCTGTCAAAACATGTGTGATATCAAAAGTATAGAAAGCTAAACATTCATCCAAGAATATTTTGCCTTTTCTGATGTTTTGGCATCTTATACTTTAAAAAATAAAGTTCTTGGAGCTATATCAATAGCAACAAACAGGTAGTTTTTTTGTACATCAAATTTAGGCAGATAGATTATATCTATCTGCCTAAGCCCCAGCTCATATTTTTTTAACTTCCTTGCTTTTTCTCTTTCCTTTTGAGGCACTCTGTTTAATTCATTTCTACTAAAAGTTCGGAAAATAGAATTTTTGGTAATATTTGGGTTTACACTCAAAAGCGTCTCCCACCCAACGAGCAAACATATCTTTTTATTTATGTTGAAAGATTTTCTTTTTGTTTTCCTCAAATCATAAATATCTTATTTTACCGGAAAATGTTCTTTAAAAAAATCTATCATATCTTGCCACGAAGCTTTGTCGGCGCTTTCGTTATAGGCAATGGGCATATTGAATTTTTTTCCGGCTTCTGTCGATTCGGGGTTTGTAAATGCATGGGTTGCTCCTTCGTATTCTTTAAATACGAATGGTACGTTCTCTCGGTTCATTTCGTTTTTGAAATTTTTAATATCATCTTCCGAAACAAACGAGTCGGCTCCTCCATTGCAGACAAGTACATGTGTGTTTTTTAAGGCCGGTGTAGCCTTAAAGCCAGCCAACCCTCCATGGAAACTGACAACTGCATCGAGAGGTACTCCCATGGCGGCAGCATTTAAAACCACTGTTCCACCAAAACAGTAACCAATAGCTGCAATTTGGTCATTGATTACTCGATTGCTGTTTATTAAGGTCTGGTAGGCCGCCATCATACGTGCTTTTAATAAATCAGGATTCGAGTAAATAACATCCGCGTTTGCCTGTGCATCTTTAGGATTATCCAGTATCTTGCCATGTCCATACATATCTGCAGCTAACGCGACGTATCCAAGTTCAGCCAACATTTGGGCACGCTTTTGAGCATAAGAATTGTTTCCCCACCACTCATGAACAACAATAATACCCGGTTTCTTTTCATTACTGTTCTCGTCATAATAAAGATAACCAACTAACGTATCGTTGCCTGAAGTATAGGTCACTTGCTCTTTAACTATCTTTGGTTCGGCAGTGGCCACAGCATTAGTTTTTCCTTCCGTATTCTTTTTGGATTGATTGCCGCCGCAACTTGTAATGATGACGGAACTTCCAATTAATGCCAATAGCAAAAGTTTTTTTAGCTCCACTCCTTTAATTTTAAAAGAGGTGAGCAAGCTCTGATAATAATTTTTTGTTTTCATAAAAATACCTCCTTAATTTTTGTTAATTGTCAAGTTCCATAACGTTGTTTATTAAACCTTGAACTTTTATTTTTGCAAATATAAAATTTTATTTTTAAACTGCAAAGTGTTTTTCTTAAAAAAATTTTACTATCAATACTTCTTTATTTTTTAAAAATAAAAAATAAAAATTGACTTTTTAAGAGGCTACTAGCTAAACTGAATTTACTAAGTAAGGCATTAAAATTACTGTTTTTGGTGTTAATTCATTTATAAAAACTCATTAAACGAAAATAATAGAAAAGAATCAATACTAAATTTTTTATATATTGAAGTTAGTTAAATAATATTTGTGAGAAACCTTTAATTTTTATATTCCCAAATATAAATCTTATTATCAGTCAGAGCAGTTACAATATTTTTATTACATTCTATACTTTTAGTTGATTCACTAATGCTAGTTATATATACTGGCATAAAATCTTTTAAGCGTAATAGCTCTAATATTCGTTGATTTTCAATTGCTAATAAATAATTTGCAATAAATTTAATCGCGTGGAAATTTGTTTCTATTATCTGTAATGGCACCATATCTGGGCTGAAGATCATTAATAATTTACCTGGTAATAAAACAGCGATATTATTACCTAAAATTTCTACATTCAGATCAATTATTTCATTCAATCCGAATGTTTTCAAATCATAAGTCCAAATTTTATTCCCTTGATATGAAATATTTGTGAGTTCATTATTATTATCCCAAATTATAAAACTTTCATTATTGCCAGCAAACACTTTTTTCACAGGTGCATCTATAATATTATTCAAAGATAGAAAGCTCAATAATTGTAAATTATTATCATAAATTTTAATATTATTTGCTTCAGGTAAAAAAATGCCAATTTTAAATGGTGAAATAAAAAACAAATTATCAGTACTGCTACTTATAAATTCACTAGAAATAATTGATAGATTGTTATTTTCGATTTTCCATTTACATAATCTACCATCTATGGTTATTCCAATCAAAAAATCACTATCAATAGGTATAACCTTAGATATATCAGCTTGGATATTTGCACTGTCTATTAGCTCTAATTTCACTTGCGAAAAGATGAAAATTGGAGAAAAAATTAAAAATAAAAGTCCCAAAAATTTATATTTCATATTAATTTATAATCATCCCCAATAATATTCAATAATTCAGTGATCATAGTATAATTTTTAGCTACACGAGGTATTTTATTTTGACCGCCTAATTTATCTTTGCTTTTTAGCCAATTATAGAAAGTATTATTAGGAGCCACAGTAATGCGAATAGGAGCTAGAATGAGGTCTTTATATCTTTTAGCATTATAATCTGAGTTAATACTTTGCAACTGCTCATCTAAAGTATTTCTGAAAGAGATAAAATCATCAGGAGATTCATTAAATTCTATTATCCAATGATGAAAAAATCTATTATTTTCATCAGGACCATCAGCAAAAACAGTATATTCGTTTACAGAACAATGCTCTATTTTGCAAGCTTGCATAATAGCTTTTTCTATATTATCTATCATCACTTCCTCACCAGCAATATTAATATACTGAGAAGTACGACCAACGATTTTTAGTCTATAAGGATTCAAAGTTGTGAACTGCACAACATCACCTACAATATATCTCCACAAGCCATTCAGAGCAGATATAACTATTACGTAGTTTTTATTAAGTTCTACTTCGTCCAATGTTATGGCATTCATTTTATCAGAAATAAAATCTTGAAAATCAATGAATTCATAAAAGACACCTATAGAAGTTAGCAATCTCATACCATTATTTACTAAAGTATCCTGAGTAGCGAAAAAGCCTTCACTAGCATTATATGTTTCCCAAAAAATTGGTGGTTTATCATTAAAAATTTGTTTATATAGTGGTAAATAAGGTTCAATATTTACACCACCATGAAAATAAACTTCAAAATCAGGCCAAATATCATGAATATTATTAACATTTTTCAATAATAAGACTTGCTCTATAGCCTTTAAGCACCATGATGGCACTCCGTACAGAGCAGTTACATTTTTATTAGCAGAAATTTTTGAAATAGTCTTAAATTTGGTCTCCCACTTACTATCCCATACCAAATCTGG
The DNA here is from genome assembly GCA_030017935.1 of Bacteroidales bacterium. GTDB lineage: Bacteria > Bacteroidota > Bacteroidia > Bacteroidales > DTU049 > DTU049. The sequence continues at coordinate 3,501 of JASEGF010000106.1, forward strand.
AGGAGGAATACGTTTGATTTTAGCAAAATAAGGTAAATTTAATGAAATATGTGCTGACAGATCTCCTTTAGTTACATCATTTTCTTTTGCCAATGAACCGAAAATAACCAAATGTTTCCCTTTCAGCATTTGAGAATCTGGATTAGCATTTAAATAATAATAAACCATCATACTACCACCAGCGAAATGATTTTCCTTCATCATAGCATCAGTGATAGGTATGAATTTACTAAAATCAGACGTGGTACCACTAGATTTAGCAAAATTAACTACTTTGCCTGGTATCAATACATCGACTTCTCCATGCATCATAGCATATATATGCTCTTTTAAATCATCATATGTATTTATCGGTATTATCTTTTTGAATTCTTCATAACTAATGTTTGGATTAATATTAAATTGTTTACCATATTTAGTCTCGGAGAGGAGCTTCATTAATCTTCGAAATATTAATTGCTGATTACCTTCTTCACCATTGTTGAGATTAAAATAATTTTGTAAATATGATTTAAAAATTTTATTTATCAAAGTAAATGAATTCATATGTTTAAATAAAAACTTAAATAGCAAAATTATAAAATTCAAATAAAATGAAAATAAATTATAGAAACTCTAATGAATGATAATTGAATTTTAAATGATAGTAATTCGTATATAAAGTTGCATATAGTAATGTCAAAGACAATTTGGAATAAAGAAAATAAATGAAAACAATTTATTTGTAAATTTTTATTATTTTCTCTGGTTCAAATCTATTAGGTTGTGGAGGTATATTTTGGGGTACACCAACAGAACAAAGAGCTATAGGCATCAGATAATCAGGTAAATCGAAAAAATCTGTCATCATAGCCATACGTTCTTTTCTAGGATAAATACCGAGCCATACGGCGCCATATCCCATTCCATGGATAGCTAATAAAAAATTTTCAATACTAGCAGCTACATTCAGAGCACCATAACCTTCTGTTTTTTCTGCATTCAAATCATTACAAAAAAGTATTGCCCATGAAGCATCTGGCAACATTTTAGCATAAGGATGTATTTTTGATAAATGTAATAAATGTTCTTTCTTTGAAGTTAAAATAAATCTCCAAGATCTGCTATTATGTGCAGAAGGTGCATACATAGCATATTTGATAGCTTCTATGATTTTATTTTCATCTATTGGCTCACCAGTATAATGTCTAATACTTCGCCTGGTCTCTAATGCAGTGAAAATGTCCATAATTTTTAAATTTTTTTATTCACATAGAATATCAGATAATTAAATATTGTGATTAAAACTATCCCACCCTTGAGCTTTCAACTCAATTGCTTCTCCGATATTATTTATTAAAAACAATCCTTCATTTTCATCAGTTATATGACCTATTACAGATATATCATTGTCATTTTTAACTAAATCATATTTATCGAGAGGAATAGTAAACAGCAACTCATAATCTTCGCCACCATTAAGAGCCATGGTTAGAGGCGAGATATCAAATTCATCACCAATATTAGATACAATAATATCTATTGGTATGCGATCTTCATATATTCTACAGCCAGTATGACTTTGCTTACATATATGATGTAGCTCACTAGAGAGACCATCACTGATATCTATCATAGATGTTGGCTGAATATTTAATTCTTTCAATTTTTTGATAATATCTAAACGAGGTTCGGGTTTAATTTGTTTTTCTATAGCATACTCGTAAGCTACTAAATCAGGTTGGTAGTGTGGATTTGCCATAAATGTTCTTTTTTCTCTTTGTAATATTAATAATCCAGCATAGGCTGTACCTAAATCACCAGAGACACAGATTAAATCATTAACTTTAGCTCCAGAACGATATGTAACATTATTTTTTTCAACACTGCCCATAGCAGTTATAGAAATAATTAGTCCTTGATTAGAAGTAACCATATCGCCACCAATAATATCTATTTTATATTTTTCACAAGCCAATCTCATACCTTCATATAGCTCATCCACTGCTTCTACAGTAAATCTATTAGACATAGCTAATGTTACAGTGATATGCTCTGGTATAGCATTCATGGCTACTACATCACTTAGATTTACAGCTACAGATTTATAACCCAAATGTTTCAAAGGCATCCAACTGAGATCGAAATGGATATTCTCTACTAACATATCACTAGTAATCACTTCCACTTTATCTCTGTTCGGTTCTATGACTGCAGCATCATCACCTATACCTTTTATCAATTTTTCCTGATTGTAAATTTTTATTTCTTTAGCAATTTTTTCTATTAGAGAAAATTCACCAATATTGCTGATAGGAGTTAATGACATAAAATATTTTTTTGCAAAATAAATCTAAAAATTGAGATTCATACTTTATTAAATAATATTTAATAAAAATAAATTTATTCGCTATTTAATGTAGCCCACAATTTATCTTTAAGCTCTTGAATGCCATATCCAGTAATAGAAGAAATAAATATAGGACTTAAATCAACAAATTTTTGTTTAGCATTCAAAAGTTCATTTTCATCAACAGTATCAACTTTAGTAATAGCTATAATACGTTTTTTCAATAACAAAACAGGATTATATTTTTCAAGTTCATTTAATAAAGTTTGATACTCTCTATGAGGATCTGGAGAGGTAATAGGTATCATAAATAACAAAACACTATTCCTTTCAATATGCCTTAGAAACCTTAGTCCTAATCCTTTACCTTCACTAGCTCCTTCTATTATTCCTGGTATATCTGCTATAGTAAAAGATCTAAAATCTCTATAAGACACTACACCTAGCTGAGGTACCAAAGTAGTAAAAGGATAATCAGCTATTTGAGGTTTGGCAGCAGACATTACTGAGAGTAGCGTGCTTTTACCAGCATTGGGAAATCCCACTAACCCTACATCAGCTAATAATTTTAATTCGAAAATAAAAATACCAGCCTCATTGTCTTCACCTGGTTGAGCAAATTTAGGAGCTTGTCTAGTAGAACTTTTAAAAAAATTATTTCCTTTGCCGCCTCTACCACCATGCAATAGGATAAACTCTTGAGCATCCTCGTTTATTTCATAAATGATTTGACCAGTGTCAGCATTTTTTATCACTGTACCAAGAGGGACTTCTATTATAGCATCTTTCCCTTGAGACCCAGTCATGAGTTTACCAACACCTGCTTGGCCATCCTCAGCTTTTACCACTTTTGTATATCTGAGATGAAGCAAAGTCCATAAATTTTTATTACCTTTTACGATAACATGCCCACCTCTACCACCATCACCACCATCTGGACCTCCCTTTGGTATATATTTTTCTCTACGAAAATGAACAGAGCCAGCACCACCTTTACCAGATTGACAATATATTTTGATAAAATCAATAAAATTCCCTTCGCCCGCCATTATTCTTACACTAATTTAATAATTAAAACAAAAAGCAAAATTACAAAATTTATTTAAGTCGTTAATTGTAATGTTAACAAATTGATATTAAGATTAAAATAACTGATTAAGGTGGAGAGTCGAATGATGAGGGTGTGAAGAAACAATAATAGATGTTATTAAAAATAAAGTTTAAATTGCAAAATCTTTTATATTTGCAAAAATTTTGTACATATGAATAAATTATTAAAAAATCCATCAAAAGTCTTTGCTCTTACCAAAGAAAGGACACGTGAATTCTATGACAATCTCTATAATGAGTTGATTGAAGAAGGCAAAGATGTCGTAGATTATCAAGAAATCAAAGCTATGTC
>JASEGF010000107.1 GCA_030017935.1 Bacteroidales bacterium
CTTTGTGTAATATCTTTGTGTCCTTTGTGGTAAGATATTTAACCTAAATAATTTACTCACAATAAACGTTATAGAACCAAATTTTTATGGTGGACAATTGCTACAAAATGATGCAAAAAGATTTGTACTCAGATATCTATCTCCTCTATCAGGGAATATTGTTACTATATTCCCTTTTTTTATTTTCTCAGCTAATTTAATAACTCCTGATAAAGCTGCTCCACTTGACATACCTACAAATATCCCTTCTTTTATTGATAATAATCTTGCATATTCAAAAGATTCCTCATCATTTACATATAAATGAATATCTATAATTGATGGGTCAAATATTGAAGGGACTATGGACTCTTCCATGTTTTTTAATCCTTGGATTTTATGTTTTATAACTGGTTCTATAGCTACAATCTGAATATTAGGAATATTTTCTTTTAAAAATTTACTTGTTCCCATGAGACTGCCAGTAGAGCCTAATCCTACTGCTAGATAGTCTATTTTACCATTTGTTTGTTCCAAAATTTCAGGTCCTGTAGTTTGATAATGTGATAGAGGATTAGCTGGATTAGAAAATTGATCTGGCATGAAATACACATCAGGATTATCATTTAATAATTTTTTTGCTCTAATTATAGCTCCATCAGTATTTTCAGCAGCTGGTGTGAGTACTAATTCAGCTCCATAAGATTCTAATATTTTTCTTCTTTCTAAAGAAACACATTCTGGCATGAAAAGTTTAATTTTATATCCTTTAATAGCAGCAATCATTGCTAAAGCAATGCCAGTATTACCACTAGTGGCTTCTATTATTATTTTATCTTTTGTTAATCTTCCACTTTTTCCTGCCTCATTTATCATATATAATGCTGGTCTATCTTTAATAGACCCACCAGGATTTTGTCCTTCTATTTTAGCAAATATCCTAATATCTGGGAAATAGGGATTTAACTTTTTAATTTCTACTAGTGGTGTATTACCTATATAGTCTAATATATTTTTGCTCATACTAGAATGTATGGCTGTTTAATTTTTTTGATATGACTCTACAATTGATTTAGTCGATGAACCATCATTTTCATTAACAAATAATTCAAATGTTTTATTAGTGAGAGAAGTTATTTGCCCCATACCATAAAATAACCTAGTGATGTATGGATCTCCACAAGTGATATTTTGTGCGTTTACAACAATACTTGCATTTAGTGAATCTGGATTTGTAAAATAAAATTCGAGTGTACCATTGATGTAATTGCGAAATTTATTAACATTCACGTAATTATTTTGCGTTTGTGAAATTGAAATATGATCTGTGTAAGTATACTCTATCCCACCACTATTATCAGTAACAAAATAATCACCTTTCCATATATCAGCCATATTTCTCACTCTTACTGTTCTAGTTTTAGTAGAGATATTGCCTGCAGCATCTGAAGCTTTGTAGGTAATAGTATAAACACCTACTAAATCTTTATTTACAACACCACTAACATTTATTGGCACATTTCCATCTTCATCATCATTAGCTGTGGCTCCTGGGTCTGTCCATTGAGTATTAAGAGCTATTGTAGTATCACTAGATCCATTCAATGTGATTACTGGTGGGATCATATCATTGTCATTAATACATGAAAACATCACTAATGCAACTAATCCTAAAACTAATAAAATGTTGATCTTTTTCATAAAAATAAGTTAAAAATTTAAACAAAATTAAATAAAAATTTTTATTAAAAATTTTTTTAGTAATAGTTTATTATCCTTTTGCTTTTTCTATAATGAATGTTTTCACTTCTTTAATTAGAGTTTGATAATTTCCTTTATTCTCGCCACCCATAATAGCCATATTAGGTTGTCCACCACCTTTGCCATGAATAATGGGAGCAGCAATATTTATTAAATCTTTTGTATTGAAATTATATTTTTTAATTACTTCATCAGTTATGACAAAAGATACATTAGCTTTGTCAGAATTATTAGCTGCTATAACTGCTATTATATTTTTATTAAAAGTTTTTAAAATGAAAGATAACTGTCGCAATTGATCTGGGGACAAATCTAAAATTTCGCCAATGAAAAAGACATCATTTATTTTTTCTGCATTTTTTATTAGATTATGAGCAATATTATTCAATTTTTCTTTTAATAGATCCTCATTTTGTTTAGTTAATTCCTTATTTTTTTCAATTAAATTTTCAACACTTTCTAGCGGGTTATTAGTTTTCAATGTGTTTTTTATTTCAGAAATAATATTAAAAGTTTCTTGGAAAGTTTCAATAGCTTTCATGCCAGTAACAGCTTCTATACGTCTAATGCCTGAGGCCACAGCAGTTTCATTTATAATTTTGAAGCATCCTATATCACCTGTCGCTTTGACGTGTGTACCGCCGCAGAGTTCTTTACTTTCACCAAATTTTATTAATCTTACGTGGTCGCCATATTTTTCTCCAAAAAGAGCCATAGCCCCCATATTTATTGCTTGCTGGTAAGGTAAATTTCTATGCTCCTCTAAAGGAAAATTATTTTGAATTAATTTATTTACTAATTTTTCTATTTCATTTAATTGCTCAAGAGGAATTTTTTCATAATGAGAAAAATCAAATCTGAGATAGTCGGGATGAACTAAAGAGCCTTTTTGTTCGACATGTTGTCCTAGTAATTGTCTAAGTGCATAATGTAATAGATGAGTAGCAGAGTGATTTTTCATAGTTGATAATCGTTTTTCTATATCTACTTTAGCAATAAACATAGATTGTAAATCTTGAGGTATTTTATCAGATATATGTATTATCTGTCCATATTCTTTGATAGTATTAATAATAGTAATGGTTTCATTAGTAGAATAAATAATTCCCGTATCTCCAACTTGTCCGCCACTTTCGGCATAAAATGGCGTTTTTTCTAAAACTAAGTGATACAAAGTTTTATTTTTTTGGACAATTTTTCTATATTTTATGATTTGTGTTGGACATTCTAATGTGTCATAACCTACAAATTCACTTTCTCCATCTTTAATTATTATCCAATCTTCAGTATCTATTTGTGAAGATTGGCGGCTACGCTGGCGTTGTTGATTAAGAAATTCTTCAAATTTTGTAATATCAACATCCAATCCTTTTTCTTTTGCCATGAGTTGAGTCAAGTCAATAGGAAAGCCATATGTATCGTAAAGTTCAAAAACAAACTGTCCATCAATAATTTTGGTATTTTTATGATTTTCTATATATTGTTCAAAAAGTTTAATACCACGTTCTAGAGTAGCGAGGAAGGTGATTTCTTCTTGATTAATAACCTTTATTATCAGATCAGCTTGTTCTTTTAGTTCAGGGAAAATTTTGTGATAATATTCTATAAAAGTTTGGCTAATTTTATAAATAAAAGGTTCAGTAATATTCAAATATTGATATCCATATCTGATGGCACGCCTTAGAATACGTCTGATTACATATCCAGCTTTTACATTAGATGGCAGCTGACCATCTGCTATTGCGCAGCTAACTGCTCTCACATGATCTGCAATTACTCTAAAAGCAATATCTTTTTGTGAATCAACTTTATATGGTATGCCAGCTAATTGTTCAATTTTTTTAATTAATGGTTGGAAAAGGTCTGTATCGTAGTTAGACTTTACATTTTGTAATACTCTAGTCAATCTTTCTAATCCCATACCAGTATCTACGTGTTTGTGAGGCAGTAGAGCTAGTGAGCCGTCAGCATTTCTATTATATTGAATAAAGACTAAATTCCATAATTCTATAACCTCTGGATGGCTTTTATTTACTAGTGTATGACCAGGAATTTTATTTTTTTCTTCATTATCACGTAAATCTATATGTATTTCCGAGCATGGACCACATGGACCCACATTACCCATTTCCCAGAAATTGTCTTTTTTATTGCCAGGTAAAATATGATCAGCAGGTAAAAGCTGCAGCCATAGTTCTTTAGCTTCTATATCTTCATTAAGATTTTCATCAGCATCACCCTCGAAATATGTAGCATACAAATTATTTTTATCAATGCCATATACCTCAGTAAGTAATTCAAAAGCCCAATGAATAGCTTCATTTTTGAAATAATCACCAAAAGACCAATTACCGAGCATTTCAAACATTGTATGATGATAATGATCCAATCCTACTTCTTCTAAATCATTGTGTTTACCACTAACTCTTAAACATTTTTGTGTATCGGCTACACGTTTATATTTTGGTTTTTGAATATCAAGGAAAATATCTTTGAATTGATTCATTCCCGCATTAGTAAACATTAGAGTAGGATCGTTTTTAACAACAATAGGGGCACTAGGTACTATCACATGTTCTTTTTTTCTAAAAAATTCTAAAAAGTTCTCTCTAATTTCATAGCTAGTCATAGTCATAAGTAAAAATTTTTGCAAAGATAAAAATAATATTACAAAATAATAATAAGCAGATTAGGACTATGTGATTAATTAATATCTTCTAATCCAAGTCCACAGTTCTTTATATGATGGTCTTTTGCCATAAGTTAGAATGCCAATTCTATAAATTTTTGCTGAAATATAAGCTGATAATACAAAAGTGAGAACAAGTATGATCATTGAAGTTATTAATAACCATAAAAGAGGATTAAATGGTATCAGCCCCATCATTACTACTGGAGAAGTGAATGGGAACAGACTGAAAAATATTGATACACCACCAGTAGGATTATTAATAATAGGTTGTAAACTAATAATTGCCAATATTAGAGGTATTGTAATTGGTAGCATAAATTGATTTGTATCGTCTTGATTATCAACTGCTGCACCGATGGCGGCAAATAGAGTAGAGTATATTAAGTAGCCAAAAACGAAATAAAATAAAAACAGTAAAATATACAAAGGAATATTAATATTAGACAATGCCATCAAAGCATTATTAGTAGGGCTTTCTTGCAGTTTAGCAGCATTGGCTAATTGTTGAGCTTCTTCAGGAGTAAGTCCTTTGGTCTGAAAACTTATAGCTTCTGGTTCTGTGTATTTGAATAAATCAGGAAAAGCTTGCTGTACGCCGATGATTATTAATAATGTTAATATTATCCAAGTAAGAAATTGTGTAAGTCCCACTAATAAAACAGCAACAATTTTCCCAATAAGTAAATGTATAGATTTCACTGAGCTAATAATGATTTCTACAATTCTATTAAGTTTCTCTTCCATTACAGATCGCAGGACCATGGACCCATACATAAAAACGAAGAAATATATTATTATTGCCATTAAAAAGCCTAATATAGACGCTACAGTACTAGAAGCAGCTTTTTCTACACCATCTTGATAAGTATAATTATTTATTTTAACGTTGGCATTTATTTCTTCTAAAATTTTATTATTAATGCCATATATTGCTAGTCGATGTTTTTCTAGTTCACTTTTGAGGGCAGATTCTATATTATCCATTACATTTTGACTAACTGTATTTTTTGACCATAAACGTGGTGTCTCTGGAGAGTTAATAAATGAACTAGGTATATATAGAATGGCATCATAGTCTTCCTTATCTAGCAATTTTTTGGCACTGTCTATAGGTAAATAAAGTAAAGTATATTTAGCAGTAGCATTACTTTGTAATCCTTTATAGATGAAACCTGTCTCATCTACCACTCCTATTGATATTTGTTCTTCATTAATTTGTGAAATATAAATAGGTATTATAAAAATACTTGCTAAAATTATAGGTCCTAGCAGTGTAACTACTATAAAACTAGTTTTTTTTACAATATTTAAATATTCTCTTTTAATTATTATTGGTAATTTACTTTTCATAATTATTAACTTCTTTTTGTTGTACTACAGAAACAAATATATCATGCATGCTTGGTAACTGCTCTTTGTATGTAATAATTTCTCCTAATTGTAAAATCAATGGTAATAATTCGCTAGATTTTATTGGTATATCTGCTGTTATTGAAATTGTATTAGGATTTTTTTCATTTTTACTGATTACAAATTGAGAGTAGTTATTTTGCCAATTTAAAATTTTTTCATCATCAATAGGATCAGCAAAGCTAATTTCGAAGTAATTTTTACTAAATTTTCTTTTAATTTCATCTACTTCGCCATATAGTAATAATTTAGATTTATTCACTAAAACTATTTGATCGCAAAGCTCTTCTACAGATTCCATATTATGAGTAGATAAAAGGACTGTAGCACCTTTAGCTTTTAATTCTAAAATTTCGTTTTTTAGAATGTCTGTATTGATAGGATCAAAGCCGCTAAATGGTTCATCAAAGATAAGTAATTTAGGAGAATGCAAAACAGTAATAATGAATTGTACTTTTTGTTGCATCCCTTTTGATAATTCTTCTACTTTTCTGCCTAACCAAGATTTTATATCTAATTTATCAAACCAATAGTTTATGTTTTCTCTAGCTTCTTTCTGCGAAAGTCCTTTTAGCTGCGAAAGATATAAAACTTGATCACCTACAGACATTTTTTTGTATAAGCCACGCTCTTCAGGTAGATAACCAATCTCTTCCATATGTTTGTCATTAAGTGGCTCATCAAAGAGTAATATTTCCCCATTATCTGGTGGTATTATGTTATTAATGATTCGCAAAAGTGTAGTTTTACCCGCACCATTAGGTCCTAAAATACCAAAAATACTGCCATTAGGTACGGAGAAACTCACATTATCTAGAGCAGTATGCTCTCTATATTTTTTTGTAATGTTAGAAACTTCTATAGCATTGTTCATATTTAATATTAAATTTTTGCAAAAATAATAAAATTGATTTAAAAAAAATAATTTAATTTTGGTTCTATAACGTTTATTGTGGGTAAATTATTTTACCACAGAGGGCAACAATTATAAATTAAAGTTGATTAGTTGATAAGTTTATTAGTGATTAGTGATTAGTGATTAGTGAACAGTGATGAGATAAGGAGTTTAGTAGGATTTTAGTTATAAATTAATCCACAAATGCACACAAATGATCACAAATAAAAATTAACCCTGACCTTTAGGTCAGGGTATGACATACAAAGATGGATGGGCTTTAGCCCTGAAAAAGTCATATCATATGACTAATTTACTTTTCTTTGTCAACCACACAAAGAAAAGTAACAAAAGAAAAGTCTCC
>JASEGF010000108.1 GCA_030017935.1 Bacteroidales bacterium
TAAATGTTATGTTTAATAAAGCGAGTGAGAAATTTTTTAAATTTTCTCACTCGCTTACCTTTTACCTGCTGTATTTATTTTTACATAAAGCAACATCACCATATATCTCTCTATATTTTACATGAAAATTATTTTTTTAATTGTTTTAATATAATAAAAACATAAGCAAATAAAAAGTATAAATATAAAGCTACAAACATTATTAAGTGAGCATTTGATATAGCAGATTTCATATTAAAAACAGTAATATAAATTATAAAAAAAATCAAAACTGCTAAAAGTCTCACCACATCGATAGCTAAATAAACTATAGGTTTATTTTTTAATAAATTTTGTTTATAATTAATAAAAAGTATTATACATAGGAAGACTAAAAAATTAACAAACCAAAATATCATTATTGTAATGTCTATAGGTTTAAAAACTATCCATAACAGAGGTAATATGATGCTAAAAGCAGAAAAAATACTAAAATATTTCCACATTAATGTTTGTTTTTTATCAACTCTCTGATACCAATATATATAGCTATTATTGTAGCTATTACACCAATTATACTTGTATATAAATTATTAGTATTATACTTGTTATCAAACCATTTACCTAGATATGCTCCACCTACGATTATCACTAACATTTGTATTGCTAGGTTACTATATTTTATGTATTTATCTAGATTTTCTTTTTTCACAAAAAAATTAATTAGACAAACTATTCATTGAGCATTTACCATTAAATCTAGCACCAGTATATATTGATAATTTTGTAACAGTAATATCACCTTCTAATATTGCGGTTTCTTTCAAAATTAGAATTTCTGAAGCCTCAATGTTTCCTTTTACAGTGCCATTAATTTCAATTGTATTTGCTGAAATATTGCCATTTATTGTAGCCGTTGTCCCAATAATTATTCTTTTATTGGATTTAATATTGCCGTTAACTATCCCATCAATTCTAAGATCATCATCTGTTGATAGATCTCCATTTATATTTGTAGTTTCACCTATTAGATTTACTTTACTCATTATTACTTCAGGAACATTTTTTGCCATAATTTTTTATTTTTAAGATATTTGCAAATTTAAAACAAAATTATTATACACAATTGTTATATCATTTTTTGTATATTAACTATTTTATCATAATCTTCAGCAGATAAAAAACCTAGTAATATAGTAGCTTCTTTTAAAGTTATGTTTTCATCATATGCTTTTTTTACTATCATACAAGTTTTATCATATCCAATGATAGGTGTGAGGGCAGTAGACATCATTAGAGAATTATTTAGATGCATATTTATTCTATCAATATTAGGTTGTATACCTATCACACATTTATCGCAGAATGAATTACACGCATCAGCCATCAAATTAGCAGATTTTAAAAAATTATTAATGATCATAGGCATGAAAGTATTAAGTTGAAAATGCCCATTCATACCACCAATATTAATAGCTAAATCATTACCTATTACTTGAGCACAAACCATAGTAAGTGCTTCTGCCTGAGTAGGATTTACTTTACCAGGCATAATACTAGAGCCAGGCTCATTAGCTGGTAATATTATCTCTCCTATTGCACATCTAGGACCACTAGCTAAAAAACGAATATTATTAGCAATGTGAAATAAACTGACTGCGGTATATTTAAGTGCTGCACTAGCAGCAACTATGGCATCACGTGTAGATATGCCTTCGAATTTATTACTTGCAGGTTTAAAAGGCGAATTAGTATATTCTGAAATTTTTTTACAAATTTCTATATCAAAATTTTGGGGTGCATTAAGTCCAGTACCAACAGCTGTACCTCCGATAGGCAATTCAGCTAAATGTGTCAAAGATTGCTCTATAGTTTTAATATTATAATCTAGCTGAGAAACATATCCCGAGAACTCTTGACCTAGTGTTAGTGGCACAGCATCCATAGTATGAGTACGTCCTGTCTTTATGATATTTTCAAACTCTTTACTTTTGGTATCAATTGCTTCTTTTAATTTTTTCAGTGCTGGAATAGTTTTGTTAACTAAAACAGTATAAGCTGCTATATTAGATGCTGATGGGAAAACATCATTTGAAGATTGACTTTTATTCACATCATCATTAGGATGAAGAATTTTTTCTTTATCATCTAATTTACCTCCATTAAGCACATGAGCTCTATTAGCAATAACTTCATTAATATTCATATTAGTTTGTGTGCCAGAGCCAGTCTGCCATATTACAAGTGGGAAATTGTCATCTAATTCGCCTAATAGTATCTCATCACAAACTTTCATTATTAATTCAGCTTTTTTATGATTTAAAATGCCAAATTTTTCATTTGTGTTAGCAGCAGCTTTTTTAATAATAGATAATGCTTGTATTATTTCTTTTGGCATCATCTCTGAACCAATTTCAAAATTAAGTCGACTACGCTCTGTCTGAGCTCCCCAATATTTATCTGCAGGAACTGCTATTTCGCCCATAGTATCTTTTTCTATACGTTTTATATCGTTATTCATTGTTTTAATTTTTTTTGATTTAGCAAAAATATAAAAAAATTTTTTTAAACTTATAATATTAAAATTACTATGTAATTTTGTAAAAAAATGAATTCAAATTCTTATATTTCACAAATTATAGAGATAGAAGCCAATGCTATTAGAAACATTCCAATGGAGAATAAATATACAGAAGCTATTGATTTAATATATGAGCAAATACATATAAAATATGGTAAATTAGTTACCTCTGGTATGGGCAAAGCTGGGCAAATAGCTCTAAATATAGCTACTACTTTTAGTAGTACTGGTACTCCAGCGATATTTTTACATCCTGCAGATGCGCAACATGGCGATTTAGGTGTCATTCAGAATAATGATATTTTATTATTGATATCTAATTCTGGCAAAACAAACGAAATATTGCAATTAATAGAATTGGCTAATAAATTAGTTCCCAATATACCTATAATAGTGATTACTGGCAATGAAAATAGTGAATTGGCTAGCAAAGCTAATATATCATTATTTACTGGCAATCCACCAGAGGTTTGTCCACTAGGACTCACTCCCACTACATCTACAACAGTAATGACTGTCATCGGAGATATTTTAGTAACTTTGATGATGAAAAAAATTAATTTTACTACAGAAGAATATGCTAAACGTCATCATTCTGGCTATTTGGGAGAAAAATCTAAAAATTATATTAGTAATAATAATAAGTAAATATTATGTGGTTAATAGCTGGCCCTTGTGTGATAGAAGATGATAAAATGCCTTTCATAGTAGCTGAAGAGCTCGTAAAAATTGCTAAAGAATTAGATTTGAATTTTATTTTTAAAAGTAGTTACTTAAAAGCTAATCGTTCAAAAGTAGATAGTTTCAGAGGAATACCTAGAATTAATGCTTTAGAAATTTTGAAAGAAATACATAATACATATCAAATACCTGTGATAACAGATGTACACGAAAGTTGGGAATGCGAAGAAGTAGCTCAATATGTAGATTATTTGCAAATACCAGCGTTTCTCTGTAGACAAACTGAGCTATTACTATCTGCTGGTAAAATTGGTAAACCTATTAATATAAAAAAAGGACAATTTATGTCTCCTGAAAGTATGCAATTTGCTATTGATAAAGTAAAATCTACTGGAAATAATAATATTTTTTTAACAGAAAGAGGGTCAATGTTTGGTTATTATAATTTAGTAGTAGATATGACAGCTATACCACGTATGAAATCCTTTGGTTATCCAGTTTTGATAGATGCTACTCATAGTGTACAAATGCCTAATTACAATGATGGGGTTACTCATGGGGATAGAGACTTTATACCAACTATTGCTCTAGCTGGCATAGCAGCAGGTGCTGATGGCATCTTTATGGAAGTTCATCCAGATCCTCAGTCTGCTCTCAGTGATGCAGAAACTCAATGGCCTCTAAATAATGCTTTTGATCTATTGAAAAAAATAAAAAATTTATATTCATCTGTTAATAATTTATAAATATGAAAAAATATTGGTTTTCATTTTTATTATTTGTTTGTCCTTTGTTAATATTTTCGCAAGCCATAACTATTGCTGAACCTCGTTCTATGGCTAATAGTTCTGAAAAGTTTATAGGACAGAGTTACGATATCAAATATCACAGATTATACATAAATGTTAATCCCGGTTCAGGTGATATTAATGGTTATGTTTTAACAAAATTTATTCCTTTAGTAAATGCAGATACTATTGATTTCGATGCTAATAGTTGTTTGGTAATAGACTCTGTCATTTATCATGGTAATGAAGTTACATTTTCTCACAATAATAAAAAACTATTAATATCAAATTTATCATTAATTTCTCAAAATTTAGATAGCATAATAGTGTATTATCATGGCACACCAGAAGCTAGCGGTTTTGGTTCATTCTATTCTTCTTCTCAGTGGTTATGGACTTTGTCTGAACCATATGGTGCTCCAGATTGGTGGCCATGCAAAAATGACTTAAGTGACAAAATAGATTCTATAGATATTTTTATAGAACATCCATCCAATTATGTAGCAGTAGCAAATGGATTAGAACAAGCCACAATAGATTTAGGTAATAGCAGAACTTTAACTCATTGGAAACATAAATATCCAATAGCTGCTTATTTGGTAGCTATTGCTGTTGCCCCATATCAATACTTTAACACTAATGTTACACTACGAGATGGTAATTTGAGAATTGATAATTATGTGTTGAGCTCTGTATATAGCGATGCACAAAATGCAATGACAAATTTTAGTAAAGTAATAAAATTTTATGATTCATTAATAGCTCCTTATCCATTTATGAATGAGCGATATGGACATGTGCATTTCGGATGGGGTGGTGGCATGGAGCACCAAACAGTGAGCTTCGTTGGTAGTTTCGATTATGAGCTTTTAGCACATGAATTGTTACATCAATGGTATGGAGATGCCGTTACTTGTGGTTCTTGGCACGATATATGGTTGAATGAAGGTTTTGCTACATATTTCACGGCTTTATCTCAAGAGAAATTTTTCCCTCAAGATTTTACAAATTGGAAAGACAATTCTGTAAATTTTATTACATATTTGCCATGTGGGTCAGTATATGTGTATGATACTACTTCTGTAGATAGAATATTTAGTTCTCGCCTCAGCTATAGAAAAGCTGCCTATGTCTTACATATGCTTAGATGGGTTTTAGGTGATGATTTATTTTTTGATGGGAC
Organism: Bacteroidales bacterium; assembly: GCA_030017935.1. GTDB lineage: Bacteria > Bacteroidota > Bacteroidia > Bacteroidales > DTU049 > DTU049. The sequence continues at coordinate 5,213 of JASEGF010000108.1, forward strand.
AAGACAATATTATGAAAATTATAAATTTAACTATGCTAAGACCGAGGATTTCAAAAATGTAATGGAGCAAATAGCTGATACATCTTTAACCGAATTTTTTAATGATTGGATTTATGGAGAAGGATATCCCATTTACACTTTTTATGTAAACGAAATAGATAATAATAGTTTCAGCATAACTGTACATCAAGAAGCATCATGCATAGCTGGTGATTTCTTCGAAATGCCACTTCCTTTTTTATTAACTTATAATACTACTAATGATACTACTATAATCTTAAATAATAATTCTCAAGACCAAGAATTTATAATCCATTTACCTATGCCAGACAATATTACTTTTGATCCACTAAAGTGGATATTGACTAATAATCCAACATTTATTGTAGATATTCAGCATTATAATAATTTAAATTTGACAATTTATCCTAATCCTGCTTATGATATTTTAACTATTGAGAATAAAAATAGAAAAGATTTCACTATGACTTTTACAGATTTATTAACAAAAAATGTAATATTTAATGAAAACATTGCAGCAAATACTACTAAAACAATAGATATTTCTAATTTAGCTCCTGGGAGTTATTTGATTATTTTTAAAACAGGGAAAAATCAGATTATTTCTAAGAAGTTTATTAAACAATAAACTTCTTAATATTCTGTATATCCTCAGGGGTATCTATACTTATGCTTTTATAATCTGTATCCATCACATAAATGCTATAGCCATTGTCTAACCATCTGAGCTGTTCTAATTTTTCAGTCTCTTCTAGCAATGTAGGTTTTAGCTTGGTTAATTCATTGAGAATTATTTTTTCATAAACATAAATGCCAATATGCTTCTTATAAGGATAAGCATTTAACCATTCCTTGCAATCTAAATCTCTGTTGTATGGAATAATAGAACGACTGAAATATAAAGCTTTACCATTGAGATTTGTAGTGATTTTAATATTATTAGGAGAGAATAATTCATCAAAATTCTCAATAGACGTTGCAGCAGTAGCTAATTTGATGTTTTTACCTAAAACAAAATCTATTAAATCATCTATCAATTTAGGAGAAATAAAAGGTTCATCCCCTTGAATATTAATTATATAGTCATTATTGGGAATATTCAAAATATTTGCAGCCTCATTTACACGTTCGGTACCATTTCTATGATTCACATCAGTAATTATAGCATTGTATCCATGATTATTTACTACATCATAAATACGATTATCGTCGGTAGCCACATAAATGTTTTTTATTTTACTTTTAGATACATTATTTAATACATGAATGATTATCGGTAATCCATCGATTTGTGCTAATGGTTTACCTACAAAGCGAGTACTTCCATACCTAGCTGGTATTATTGCCCAAAAATTATTCATCATTTTATAATATTATTACAAAGATAATTATTTTTTTTCATCAGTTTAATATTCAATTATTACTTTTGCAGTAAAAATGAATATTTTGAAAAAAGGAATAATTTTATCTACTATAGCCTTTACTCTAAATAGCTGCTATTTTGGCAGAATGGTTGTTTATAATGTAGCTGACGTGAATGATTATAAAAAATTTCCTCAGATGCCTATACACACTAAAGATCCTCAACCACTGAAAATTAATTATATATCTCCCAGTGATAATTGGTTCTCACCAGACTTTCTTTTAAAGAAAAATAAAAATAAATTTAAAAATATTCATACATTCATAGATATGCTTCAGGTGAGCGAAACAAATGCTTTTTTAATTTTAAAACATGATACTATCATTTATGAATATTATGCACCTGGATATGATGCCAGCTCTATACATACATCTTTTTCAGTAAACAAAAGTGTT
>JASEGF010000109.1 GCA_030017935.1 Bacteroidales bacterium
ACAATAAACGTTATAGAACCCCTTTTTTTATATCTAATTTCTTTATTATTAAGTCTATATATTGAATTTTTTTATTTGTTTTTTTTATCAATTGGTATACTATGGAAACTTTTTTTAATAAAAAAGTTTTTTATGTGTAATCGTTTTTATAATTTTGCAAAAAATTTTTAAATGTCAATACCTGCTGAATTTATTCCTAAGATAGCTCAAATGTTTACCAAATACGGTATTCGTAATATCACTATGGATTATATTGCTAGGGAAATTGGAGTTTCTAAAAAAACATTATACACTTGGGCACAATATAAAGAAGAATTATTATCATATATCATAGATTATATCTTAAATGTTGCTAATGATAATGAATGTGAAAATAATTTTAAGAAAAAGCCTCAAGATTTTCATACAGCTGTAGATGCTATATTATATGTAATGGACAATTTAGCTCATATTACTCAAAATATCAATCCTATTTTCATATTAGAGTTAAATAAATTTTATCCACAATTAGCAATAAAACTAGATGATTTTCGTTATAAGCATATAAGAAAAAAAATAATGCAAAACATCGTCAGAGGCAAGGAAGAAGGGCTTTATAGATCTGATATAAACGAAGAAATTATTAGTTATTTTTATTTGGGATGGATAACTCAGTTTTCCAAAGAGAATATGCAAACAGTTTTTGAAAATAAATATTCAAATCAAGAAATTTTAAGAGAATTATACCTTTTTCATCTTAATGCATTGCTAAGTGATAAAGGTAGAGAATATTTGAAAGAAAAAATAACAAAGAACAAATATGAAAATGAGTAAAAAAAGAAAATTAGCTTTATTTATTTTTAGCCTATTAGTAGTTATAGATCCTTTGATAGGACAAAATGCTCCTATGCAATTATCTATAGAACAGGCTAGAAATATCGCTTTGCAGCAAAACAAAAGTATGCAAACTGCCTCGATGGACACAATCATTGCTAAACGTAGCAGATGGGAAACGATTTCTAATTATTTACCTAAAGCTACTGGTAGTGTAAATTGGTCTGATAATTTAGAACTGGCTACTGTTCTTTTGCCAGGAGTAATGATAGGACAACCAGGAGAGTATATACCTGTACAATTCGGTATGGAATATCAGATGAGCTGGGCTATACAAGCTCAACAGGTAATATTTAGTGCTCCGTTAATAGTTGGTATTCAGCTATCTAATATTAGCAAAGATATGATGACAAAAACATATCAAAAAACTGAACAAGAGGTTATAGCTTCTGTAAATACTGTTTATGCAAGTGCGCTGATATTGAGTGAAAATATAAGCATCATTGATAGTAATATTAATAATCTGGCAAAAGTAAAAGAACAAACTAAAGCTATGTATGAGGTGGGTGTAGCTCAATCTACTGATGTAGATCAAATAGAATTGACTATTTTATCTTTAGAGAATGCTAAAAGAACCTTACAAAGAAATATTGATCTTTCCTATAGTATGCTAAGATTTCAATTAGGATTAGATACTAATGTCATTTTTCAATTAACAACACCATTATCAGAAATGATAAATGAAGCTGAAGTACAATCTTTATTAAATACTTCTTTTGACGTTTATCAGAATATAGATTATCAACTTATTGAAAAACAAAAAGAAATTGCTTTTTTGAATTTGAAAAAAGAAAAAGCTGACGCTTTGCCTACGATAGCAGCAGTTTACACTTATTCAAAAGCAGGACAAGGTAATGAAATGAATGATTTGAGATGGTTCCCAACGTCTGTAGTTGGCTTATCTCTTTCAATTCCTATTTTAGCTGGTGGGCAGAATGGGGCACAGATAAGTAAAGCTAAACTACAATATCAAAAAGCTCAAGTCAATTTAGATATGGTTACAGAACAGCTCAAAATGCAAGAAAATCAGCAAAAATATACTTTATCTAATGCCTATGACAATTACATTGCACAAAAGAAAAATATAGAATTATCGAAACGTATATACGATAATATAGAGAACAGATATTTGCAGGGAGTATCATCTAGCCTAGATCTCACACAGGCTAATTCTAACTATTTAACAGCTCAAAACAATTATCTAGCAGCTATTTTAGAGCTTTTGCAAGCTAAGTATCAATTAGAAAAAATTTACAATAATCAAAAATAATAATTCAATATGAAAGCTACGAAATTCATGTTATTGGCCATGATAGGACTAGGAGTTATACTCATCACAGGTTGTGGTCAAAATAAAAAAAATCAAGAACAACAAACTGATAAAGATCTTGTTGTAGAAGTCCAACCATTACAAAAGCATACACTTAGTAATGTCTTAGAATATACAGCTAATTTAGAAGCATGGGATAAAGTGGATTTAGCTCCAGCTTCGCCAGGTAGAATAATGAGCATTACAGTGGATGTAGGTGATCATGTGAAAGCAGAACAACTAGTAGTGCAGATGGATCCCACTCAGTATAACCAAGCTAGACTACAATATGTTCAATTACAAGTAGATTATAAAAGAATGGACTCCTTAGTGAAAGTAGGTGCTATCTCTAGACAACAGTATGATCAAATAAAAACACAATATGATATTGCAAAAAATAATGTAGAATTTTTAGAGAAAAATGTCTTTTTGAAAGCTCCTTTTAATGGTGTAGTTACAGATAAATATTTCGAAGAAGGTGAATTGTTTTCTGGTACCCCAACTTCTAGAACTGGTAAGGCAGCTATAATTACTTTGCAACAATTAAATACCTTAAAAGCATATGTAGATGTCCCTGAAAGATATTATAGTGTTGTAAAGGTAAATACTCCTGTTGAGATAAAAGTAGATGCAATTGGTGATAAAACCTTTAAAGGTAAAGTATCGAAAGTATTTCCTACTATTGATCCAGCTAGTAGAACATATAGAGTAGAAATAAAGATTGATAACCCAAGCGAAATACTGCGTCCAGGTATGTTTGCTAGAGTAACATTAGACATGGGTACAGCCGAAGCTTTAGCTGTCCCTTCAATAGCTGTAATAAAATTGCAAGGCACCAATAATTTTTATATCTTCAAAATTGAGAATAATATTGCTAAACAAGTATTTGTAGAACGAGGTAGGATCTTTGAAAACTATACTGAAATTATTTCTCCAAATATTAAAGAAGGTGACATGATAGTAGTAGTAGGTCAAGATAAATTATATGACGGTGCAAAAATAAAATTAGTAAATAATTAAAAAATTTTATAAAAGAATTAAAATATGAAAATTTACGAAACTGCGGTATCAAAGCCTGTAACGACTACAATGATTTTTTTAGCTATCATTGTATTTGGTATTTATTCTATAATGAACTTAGCTATAGATTTTTTCCCAGAAATAGAATTACCAGCTATTACAGTAGTAACTGTATATCCGGGTGCTGATGCTGAAAATGTAGAAGAAAAAATAACCAAACCCCTGGAGGATAGGCTCAGTGGTATAAATGATTTAGATAAAATAACCTCTCAGTCAAGAGATAATTTATCTATCATTACTGTTGAGCTGCAATATGGTACTGATCTTAACGAAGCTGCCAACGATGTTAGAAATTTTATTGATATGGCAATGAATGTTTTACCTGACGGGGTAGAACGTCCCTCTGTATTCAAATTTTCTACTTCTCAAATGCCTATTATGATTTATGGTGTTGAGGCTCAACAAAATTATCCTGGATTAGGTAAATTATTAGAAGATAATGTAGTAAATAATCTCAATCGTATTGATGGAGTAGCTTCTGTAATGGTAGGAGGAGCTCCAGAGAGAGTTGTTTATGCTGAAATAGAACCTAAAAAATTAGAAGCTTATAACATTACTTTAGATCAATTAGCTAGAATTATTCAAGCAGAAAATCTAAACCTTCCTGTCGGTACTATAAAAACGACAGATATGGAATATAAAGTAACTGCCGAGGGAGAATTTACTTCTAGTGATCAAATAAAAGATATTGTTATAGGTTTCCAAAATGGGCGAGTAGTTAAATTTGGTGATATAGCGGTTATTAGGGATAGTTTAAAAGATAAAACAGTTTATGAAAGTGTTAATGGAAGACAAGGTGTAAGATTGATGATAATGAAACAATCTAATGCCAATACTGTGCAGGTTGCTAATAAAACAAGAGAAGAACTGGATAACATTATGCAAAAAATGCCTTCTGATGTCAAGATGTACCCTATTTATGATTCATCTGAAAATATTCTTAATTCTGTCAATAATTTAGTAGAAACTATCATATTTGCTTTTATCTTTGTTTCGCTGGTAGTTTTATTATTCTTTGGTAGATGGAGGTCTTCTATAGTGATACTTGTTACAATTCCTATAGCATTAATATCTGGTTTTATTTATCTATTTTTAGCTAATGATACATTAAATCTCATTTCTTTATCAGCTATTACAATAGCGATAGGTATGGTAGTAGATGATGCTATTGTAGTTTTAGAAAATATTACTAAACATATAGAGAGGGGTAGTACGCCAAGAGAGGCATCAATAGCTGGTACTAATGAGGTATGGACGGCTGTGATTGCTTCTACAGTAGTAATAATAGTAGTATTTTTGCCTTTGACAATGCTCTCTGGCCTTACTGGTACAATATTTAGAAGTTTAGGATGGATAGTTTCTATTACTATTTCTGTTTCAACCTTAGCTGCTATTTCTATTACTCCTATGATGAGTGCGCATATGTTAAAAGGTAGAAATATTTATGGCTCTGATGATGACAATAATAAAAAAAATACTGACAAGGGCTATAAATTATGGGCTTCTACTATAGGTAAGGCTCTAGATTGGTTAGATAATACATATCAAAAACTTCTTACTTATGTCTTAAAATATAAAAAAATCACTTTAATTCTAGCTTTTGTATTATTTGTAGGTACTATGGCATTATTTCCTCTACTTGGTACAGAATTTTTACCACAAGCAGATCAAGGCGTCGTAAATGCTAATATTTATTTGCAAACTGGATTGAAACTAGAGAATACAGAGCAATTTATTTCTAAGCTAGAGAAAATAGTCAATGAGCGTTATCCAGAAAAATATATTATGTCGTTTTCTGCAGGTACCTCTGAAGATGCGTCTATATCTGGAATGACAAGTTCTCAAGGGAGTAATGAAGTAGTTATGACTTTGAGACTTGTTGATAGAGAAGAACGTGAAAGGACAGTTTTTGAAATAGCTGAAGATTTTCGTAATGTTTTAGATACTATGCCCGAAGTTATCAAATATGACATAAATGCTGGTGGTGGTGGTGCCGCGATGGGTAATAATGTTGAAGTTCAAATTTTTGGACAAGATCTCGATAGTAGTATGAAAGTAGCTAATATTCTAAGAGATGAAATTAGTAAAATACCTGGTGCTCGTGATGTTATTATTAATAGGAAAAATGATCAACCTACTTTTAAAATTTATTTTGATAGAGAAAAATTAACTAGATTAGGTCTTACTTCGGCTACTGTGAGCAATACTTTGAGAAATTACATTACTGGTTATACTGCTTCTAAATATCGTGAAGAAGGTAATGAATATGATGTAATAGTGAGATTAAATGATAGAGCTAGAAATGACATTGAATTGTTCAAAAATCTTATGATTTCTACACCTACTGGCGCTAAAGTTAGTTTATCTGAAATTGCCAATATTGTAGAGGAATCTACACCACCAGAAATTGAACATGAAAATAAACAAAGAGTTATTACTGTGTCAGCGAAACCAGAAAATATTTCTTTGGGTGAGCTAGGATCTTCTATTCAGAAACTAACTAGAAATATTGATTTGCCTAGAGGTGTAGATATTAATGTGGGTGGTCGTTATGAGGATCAAATGGATTCTTTTAGAGATCTTTTATTACTATTACTTGTTTCTATTTTGCTTGTTTATATTTCTATGGCAGCACAATTTGAATCATTGACAATGCCTTTACTTATTATTTTATCTATTCCTTTTGCTCTTTCTGGTGTGATTTTAGCCTTGCTAATAACTGGAAATACCTTAAGTGTGAATGCTATGTTAGGTGGAGTTATGCTAATAGGTATAGCGGTGAAGAATAGTATTATTTTAGTAGATTTCACAAATTTACTACGTGATAGAGGACTACGTTTGCATGATGCTGTCGTCCAAGCAGGTAGATCTCGTCTACGTCCAATTTTAATGACAGCTTCTACAACACTCCTTGGTATGCTACCTATGGCTCTAAGCACAGGAGAAGGTAGTGAATTGTGGGCTCCTATTGGTATAGCTGTTATAGGTGGTCTTGTTTTCTCAACTCTTTTATCTTTAATAATAGTTCCTACGGCTTATTATACTTTTATTCGCTCTGGTAGTAGAAAAAAAGAAATGATGCGTATGAGAAAACAATTCAGTTTCGTAGATAAAATTTTATTTAACAACAAAAATAATAAATCATGAAAGCTGTACTTTTAATTTATAATCAGTCTGTGGCTGAACAAATAAAATATCTTTTAGAACGTTTAGGAGTGAATGCTTATACTATGCTAGATACTCTTAAGGGAAAAGGTAAAGTAGGAGAGCCTAGATTCGGTACTCATACTTGGCCAGAACTAAACTCAGCTATTTTAACAGTGATACCTGATGATCAACTAGATAATGTGATGACTGCTATTAATAAAATTGATAAATTAAATGAAGAAGTTGGTATTAAAGCCTTTGCTTGGGATATCTTGAAGACTTCTGACGACATTTCTTAATTTTTTCTATAATTTATTTATTGTTTAAAAAGGGTTCAAAATTTTTTGAACCCTTTATTATTTAGTCGACCCTTAAAAACGCAATAATCATTTGATTGTTAATAACTTATTGATAATTTTTTACTCAAAATAATGCAAATTTTTGTACCTAACGTAGCATATAATACCAAGTTGCGTTCTATTATAAAAAATTATATTAAATTTGTCCAAAAAATA
>JASEGF010000010.1 GCA_030017935.1 Bacteroidales bacterium
CATTAATGAGTCGCTGTGTCAAACCCTAAAAAACATTAAATTTATTTTTTTATAAATGGATATAAAAAAATTACATTACAAAATAATACAAAAAATTTATTATTTAAAGTTAAGAAATGTTAAATAATGTTAAAAAATGTTAAAACAAAAAATTAAAAATAAAGAAAAACGTTGGACAATAACTATTTTAGTAGTGTCTGGTATATCATTCATTGGTATATTATTAATACAATATTATTTTATAACATCAACAATAAATGCAGCACTAGCAAATTTCGATAAAACTATCCAAGAGAGCATGTCTAAAGTGATTTACCAATATGAAAAGCAAGAAATAGCAGATTTATTAGAAACTAAATTAAGTAAATATAAAGGTGCTAGAGTCATGCAAACCATAGATTCGTTAAACAAAGAATTATTTAAATCTTTAAAAGATGTAGGCTTAGACACCACTCTCTCAGACAGTGTAATTAATATAAGTAGAGAAAGAATTAGAGTACAGATATACACAAATAAATATGGTGAACTTGTCCAAAAAGTAGATACACACATCATAAACATAGAAAAGCAACACGCAGATAGTGCGACATTATTGGATTTATCTAATAAATCTAATTTGCCAGTTAGCAAAGATGAGATAGTAAAAGACCAATTAGATAGTATGGTAGGGTGGGTGAGAGTACCTAATATTATTTTGCCATTTAAAGTAGATTCTGTCTATCAAGCAGTAGATAGGTTTCTCAGACGTAGCTTCATCATAGGAGATGTAATGGAAGATTTTTTCAATATCAAACATTTCATTCCTGTAGAGCAAAGGATAAATGCTAAAGCATTAGATTCATTAATTGCCAGCTCTTTAGCAGAAAATAATATAAATATAAAATACTATTTCGGTATTTATAGTCCTCATAGAAAAACTATGTTTCTAGAAAATGACTCTATATCAGCTGAAGAAATGCTACAAAAAGGTATGATGTTTCGATTGTATCCAAGCGATTTATTTGCACCTCCAGAATATTTGATTATATATTTCCCTAATAAAACAAGCTATATTTTATCTACATTAAGTAATTTTCTATTTTTATCAATATTACTAATATTAGGCGTTTTAGGTTCATTTACTTTCATAATATATAATTTAATTAGACAAAAGCGTTTATCTGAAATGAAAACAGATTTCATAAATAACGTAACGCATGAGCTGAAAACACCTATAGCGACTATTGACATTGCTTGCGACACTATTAATAATTTACCACCAGATGAGGCTAGTAGAATGATAAGAATTATTAAAGATGAAAATACTCGAATGCAAACTTTGATAGAGAAAATACTTCAAACTTCACTATTAGATAAAACTTCTATACAATTAAATTTAACTAAAATTAATTTAAATGATTTTTTAACAAATTTGTTAAAAGACCTAGAACTTTTTTTGAAAGATTATAATGCTATTGTACATACAGAATTTGATATAGAAAATCCAATCATCATGGGTGATGAAGTGCACTTGAGACAAGTATTTTATAATTTAATAGATAATGCGTGCAAATATTCTATAGATCATCCTGAACTTACTATTAAAATAAAACAACAAAATACTAAATATTTAATTGTAGAAATTGCAGATAATGGCATAGGAATAAAAAAGAAAGATATCAAACATATTTTTGATAGATTTTATAGAGTAACTACGGGAAATATTTATAATACTAAAGGCTATGGATTAGGTCTAAGCTATGTACAAGCAATAGTAGAAGCTCATAAAGGTAAAATAGTTGTAACAAGCGAAATAGATAAAGGTACGATTTTTGATTTATATTTTCTGTCTATTAAAAATGATGATTTATGAAATATAAAATTTTTTTAGTAGAAGATGATAAACATTTCGCTTATGTGCTAAAAAGCTTTTTAACAACTAAAGGTTATGATGTAGATTGGTACGAAAATGGAGAAATTGCATTAGAAAAATATAAAAATAATCCTTTTTATCATCTCATGCTTGTAGATATAATGATGCCTAAAAAAGATGGTATTACTCTTGTGAAAGAAATAAGAACTATCAATCCATCAATACCGATAATTTTTATTACAGCAAAAAGTCAAAACGAGGATATATTAACTGGTTATGAGGTGGGAGCAGATGATTATGTGATTAAGCCATTCTCTGTAGATATATTATTAGCTCGTATGCAAGTATTACTCAATAGAGTTTATCCTCAATCAAACATTACAAAATTAGAAGCGGGTAATTCTATATTAGATGTTAATAGGAATGTTTTAATTTTAAATAATAAAGAAGAAATCAAGCTATCACCTATTGAATTAGAAATATTGAAAATATTATTCCAAAATATAAATAATATAACTACCAAAAATGAATTATTAATGCACCTATATGGAGATGTAGATTATTTCAAATCTCGTACTCTGGATGTATACATAGCTAAAGTAAGGAAATGGATAAAACAAGATTCACATTTAGAATTAATAAGTTTGCCAAGGCAGGGATATAAGTTAATTAGTCTAAAATAATTATCAAGCAAACAAAATATTAGCCAGCTCTGCTACATTATCTATGAAATTTAATTTAATTTGTTCATTATTATATTCTTTGATAGAATTTTCTTTAATAGGAGCAGTGATAAGATGTTTAAAGCCTAATTTGGAAGTTTCTTGTATTCTTTTTTGTAACTGAGAGACAGATCTCAACTCACCATTTAATCCTATTTCAGCAGAGAAAGCCATTAAATGAGGCAATGTTTTATCATTATACGAAGAAATGATTGCAGCAACGACGGCGCTGTCTATAGCTGGATCATAAATACGAATACCACCAGTAACGTTTACAAAAATATCCCTATTATTTAACCTTAACTCTAATCTTTTTTCTAGAACAGCTAGTAACATACCCAATCTATGAGGATCATAGCCAATAGATGAACGCTGTGGAGTTCCATAAGGAGAATAACTAACTAAAGCTTGCACTTCAATTAAAATAGGTTTATTGCCTTCCATGACAACAGCTATACTACTACCAGGAGTATCAGGTTTATAAGTTTCTAATAAATATTCACTGATATTACTTATCTCTTTTAAGCCATCCTGTACCATTTCAAAGATTGCTAATTCTGGAGCTGGACCAAAGCGATTTTTTAAAACTCTTAAAATACGGTAACCGTAATTTTTGTCCCCCTCGAAATGCATGACAGTATCTACAACGTGTTCCAATACTTTAGGACCTGCTATGAATCCTTCTTTTGTAATATGACCAATGATAAAAATCGGAATATTTTTAGTTTTAGCAAGTTCTTCTAATTTTACAGTACATTCTCTTATTTGTTGCAAACTTCCAGTGAAACCAGATAAATCTGGATCAGCTATAGATTGTATGCTATCTACAACGACAAAATCTGGAGCAACTTCATTAATGGCCTGAATGATGTTAGGAAGAGATACTTCATGAAACAAATAAAATTCAGAATGTGGTTCACCAAGTCTCTCGCTGCGATATTTTAATTGTCCTAAACTCTCCTCACCAGAGATGTATAAAACAGTAGAACCATTTAATCGCATCAATTCTTGCATTAAAAGTGTTGTTTTACCAATTCCAGGTTCACCAGCTAGTAATATTATTGATCCTTTTGTTAATCCACCACCTAAAATTCTATTCAGTTCATCGCTAGGAAGCTTAATTCTCTCGAAATTATCATAGCTAATGTCTTGAATTAATTTGGGATATATAGATAAAAGATTTTTAGATTTAGATTCAGTTTTATCAATTATTTGTTCTTCAATAGTATTCCATTCACCGCAATTAGTGCATTTTCCCAGCCATTTAGTATAAGTAGCGCCACAATTACTGCATATAAAGATTTTGCTTGTTTTTGCCATTGCAATTATTTTATTTACAAAAATAAATAAAATTAGAGTTTAGCTAATTTTTTTAGCTGAGCTAACTGATCTCTCAAATATGCAGCTTTTACGAAATCTAATTCTTCTGCAGCTTGTTTCATTTCTTTTTCTAAGCTTTTAATTTTATCATTTAATTCTTTTTCTCCATAATAGAGAGTTTGGCTATCTGCTACATAGTAAATTTTTACAATACCGCTATTAGGATCTTTATATTCATTATAAATCAAAGAATCGCTAATATCTTTTTTCACAGTCGTAGGGATGATATTATGCTCTAAATTATATTGAATTTGTTTTTCACGACGTCTATTAGTTTCTTCAAGCATTTTATGCATAGACTCAGTGATGCGATCAGCATAGAGGATAACTCTAGAGTTTACATTACGAGCAGCTCTACCAGCAGTTTGTATTAAACTTCTATAATTTCTTAAGAAACCTTCTTTATCAGCATCCAAGATGACTACTAGCTCTACCTCAGGTAGATCTAGTCCTTCACGTAACAGATTGACACCGACTAGAACATCATAATCTCCAGCTCTCAAACTTCTAAGAATTTCTACTCTATCTAGAGTTTCCACATCAGAATGGATATATCTGGTAGGGATGTTTAGATCAGTTAAATAAGCAGTAAGCTCCTCAGCCATTTTTTTTGTTAAAGTAGTAACTAAAACTCTACCTTCATGCTCACGTACTTTTTGAATTTCATTTAACATATCATCAATTTGATTATTAGTAGGTCTAACAAAAACTTCAGGATCTGGTATACCTGTAGGTCTAATAATCTGTTCTGCAAAAACACCTTCAGTTTTTATAAATTCAAAATCACCTGGTGTGGCACTTACATAAATCACTTGATTAATCAAAGATTCAAATTCATCAAAGGTGAGAGGTCTATTATCCATAGCAGATGGCAATCTAAATCCATATTCTACCAAAATTTCTTTTCTAGTTCTATCGCCACCATACATACCTCTGATTTGTGGAATAGTAACGTGACTCTCATCTATTATCATTAAATAATCTTGTGGGAAATAATCTATTAAGCAAAAAGGACGCTCTCCTGGTTTGCGATCATCTAAATATCTAGAATAATTTTCTATACCACTGCAATAACCTAGCTCTTTCATCATTTCCAAATCATTGACAACTCTATCTTCTAGACGTTGAGCTTCCTCGAACTTATTATTTTTTCTTAAGAATTCTAATTGCTCTCCTAGATCTAGTGTAATCCTATCAATAGCATGGAATAATTTTTCTTTAGTGGTCATAAAGATACTAGCTGGATAAATAGTGACCTCATGTGGAGTAGATAAAAGAGAATAATCTATACCGCTATAGGTTTCGATTTTTTCTATTTCATCATCGAAGAATAAGACTCTATAAATTATCTCACCATAACCTTGCATGATTTCTAGTGTATCACCTTTTAATCTGAAAGTACCTATTTTTAGTTCAATATCTTCGCGATGATACATAGCATTTACTAGTCTTTCTATTAATTGTTTAGAGCTGAGATGTTGTCCTACTTTAATATTAAAAGAATTAGCTAAAAAATCATTTGGATTTCCTAATCCATAAATACAAGAAACAGAAGCCACTACTATCACATCTCGACGTCCCGACATTAAAGCAGCTGTAGTTGCTAATCTCAATTTTTCAATTTCTTCATTTATAGACAAGTCTTTTTCGATATATGTATTTGTAGATGGAATGAAAGCCTCGGGCTGATAATAGTCATAATAAGAAACGAAATACTCCACTAAATTATCAGGGAAATATCTTTTGAACTCTTGATAAAGCTGAGCTGCTAAAGTTTTATTATGACTTATGATGAGAGTAGGTCTTTCTACATTAGCAATGACATTAGCCATAGTAAAAGTTTTACCCGTACCAGTAGCTCCCATCAATATTTGATACTTTTCTCCTTTATTTAATCCATTGACCAATTGCTCGATAGCCTCTGGTTGATCTCCTGTAGGTAGATAATCACTTACTAGTTCAAATCCCATAAATCTTTACCTCTAACTTTCTAAAATTATCTATAAAATTAATAATATTTTTGTAATTATACGAATATTTTGATTTTTATTATGAAAATAAAAAATTTATCAAATATCATTGATTTTTTGAGCTATTATCTCTACAGTAGCACCTTTTTTTATAAAACCACTAATGATGTATTCTAAAATAGCTGGTAATATTAACAAAACTGCTAAAATTAAAAGAATAATAATGTAAAGTAAATTTTTATAAATGGGATAAGGATTTTTTAAAATATTAAATAATTTATTAAAAGGTTTAAAGAAAAAATTACCAAAACTCAAGATAAAACTTGAGATATTTTGAATAAAATTAAAATGATTAATTTTTTTAATTATAAACCCATTATCTTCCAATATTAAAGAAAATTTCGGAATATTAGGTATATGCAAATGATAGGGTGGATCTAGATGAAGCCATTTAGATTTAAACAAATGGAACTGGAAACTATTAGCATTAGGGATATTTATATAAAAAAAACCATCCTTTTTTAATAAATAATTAACATGTTTAATTAGGGAAAGAGGATTATGAATATGCTCAAAACTATGATTGCAAATAATCATATCAAATTTGATATTAGGAAAATAATTAAAAATATTTGTAGATAAAACTTCTATATTAGTATTTTGTTTTGCTCTCTGAAAGGCTTTATTTTCTAACTCAATGCCAACGAAATTACCATGTTTTTTTTTAGCTAAAGAAGTTAATATTTGGCCATCACCACAACCAATATCTAATATATTGACATTTTTACTAAGCCATTTAGATAATTGTTTACCTTTATAATGTTGGAAAAAATCTATAACTCTTTGAATAAATGGAAACGAAAATTTTTTAGTATCAGAACCGAAATAAGATGTCGGATAATCATTATAATGATTTTGAGGAGCTAATGTTATGCTACCACAAAAGGGGCATAAAAATAGTGTATTATCATTAATATAAAATTCATGCATACTGTTTAATTCACTTAAACAGTATGCACAGTTAACATTCATAAAAGATACTATTTATTTTCGCCGGTATTAGCCTGTTTTTTTAGCATTCTGCGTTTATTTCTCTTAGAAAGTCTGGTTTTTCCAAATGTTCCGCGGTACAATTTACCTCTTTTAGATTTTTGATCACCTTTTCCCATAATTAACTGTTTTTATCATAAATAAAGTAAATAAAATATCAAGCATTATCATTCGCTACAGTATTGGATACTTGTGCAGATGAACCATGATTATAAGCAGGACATGTTTCACGTGTTCTGCACGAAGCTAATAACAAGCTTGCTAAAATAAGAATTACAAACAAAATCTTTTTCATTTGAATAAAATTTTTAATTGGCAAAGATATAAAAAAAAATTAATATGAGAAAAAATGTGTTGGAGGAGGTAGATGATAAAAAGGGGATTGTAGTTATTCGTTGTATATTTTTTACATCTTTTATTGATTTTATAAAAAAATTATGGTTAAAATTAATATTTTATTTATTTTTGTTCTCTAATTATAAATTTTTACCATTATGAAAAAAGTATTTACAATTTTTACATTAATAATTTTAATATTTGGTATTATGGGTTGTGAAAAAGCAAAAAATCCTTTATTAGAAGAGTGGGATACTCCATATAGTACGCCACCATTTGATAGAATTCAAGCTGATGATTTCAAGCCGGCAATTATCGAGGCGATGAATATGCACAAAAAAGAAATAGAAAAAATCATTAAGGATAAAACTGAGCCAACTTTCGAAAACAGCATTGTTAGATTAGATAACTCGGGCGAAAAACTTAATGAGATAGTTCTTATACTTTCTAATTTGATTGAGGCTAACTATAATGATACTTTAGAGCAAGTAGCACAAGAAGTTTTCCCATTATTATCTAAACATAATGATGAAATATTATTAAATGATAAACTTTTTGAGAAGATAAAATTTCTTTATGAAAAAATCAATAATTTAGGATTAAATGATGAACAAAAAAGAACTTTAGAATTATATTATAGAGATTTTGTGAGAGCGGGTGCTTTATTAAATGATTCTGACAAGCAAAAGCTTAAAGATATTAATCAAAGATTATCAGTATTGACACTTAATTTTGGAATGAATGTGCAAAAAGATAATAATAATAATGTATTGATAATAGATAATAAAGATGATTTAAATGGAATGCCAGAAAGTCTGATAGCTACTGGTGAAAAAATTGCTAATGAGCGTAATATGCCAGGCAAATGGGTTTATACTACTGATAAAGCTGTAATGATTCCTTTTTTGCAATATTGTCCTAATCGTGAATTGAGAAAAAAACTCTATGATATGTATTTAATGCGTGGAGACAATGATAACGAAAATGATAATAAAAATTTAATTAAGGAAATTCTAAATTTACGTTTACAAAAGGCTAATTTATTAGGGTATAAAACATATGCAGATTATGTTTTAGAAGATAGAATGGCAAAAAATCCAATGAATGTTTATAATTTACTCGATCAAATTTGGAGCCCTAGCATTGCCAAAGCTACATTGGAACGTGATGAAATGCAAAAAATTATTTATAATGAAGGTGATACATTTAAATTACAATATTATGATTGGTGGTATTATGCAGAAAAAATTCGTAATAAACAATATGCTTTAGATGAAAATAATTTAAAACCATATTTTAGTTTAAATGTAGTTAGAGATGCTGTTTTTACCTTATCTAATAAATTATATGGAATTACTTTTAAAAAATTAGATAATATCTCAGTTTATAATCCTGATGTAGAAGTTTATGAAGTAATAGATAATGATGGTTCTCACCTTGCTATTTTATATTTAGACTATTATACTAGAAATAATAAACAAGGTGGAGCTTGGACTACTAGTTTCAGAGATCAATACCATAAAGATAATAAAAATATTACTCCATTAGTGAGCGTTGTATGTAATTTCCCTCAACCTGTTGGTGATAATCCTAGTTTATTATCGATGGATGAAGTAGAAACTTTTTTCCATGAATTTGGTCATGCTTTGCAAGGTTTCTTTTCTGATGTTACTTATAAAAGGTTATCTGGTTATGTGCCAAGAGATTTTGTAGAATTACCATCTCAGATATTAGAGCATTGGGCTTTTGAGCCACAAATGTTAAAACTTTATGCTAAACATTATAAAACAGGAGAGCTAATCCCTGATAGCTTAATTGAAAAAATTACAAATTCAAAATATTTCAATCAAGGATTTGCAAAAACTGAATTTTTAGCAGCTTCATACTTAGATATGGATTATCATATTTTAACGGAAGTGAATGATTTAGATGTAAGAGCTTTTGAGCAAGCATCTATGGACAAAATTGGTCTGATACCTGAGATAAAGCCACGTTATCGTTCTACTTATTTCAATCATATATTCTCTGGTGGATATTCAGCTGGATACTATTGCTATTTGTGGAGTGAAGTACTAGACTGTGACGCTTATCATGCTTTTATAGAATCAGGTGATATTTTTAATAAGGATGTTGCAAATAAATTTAGACAAACTATTCTAGCTCCTGGTGGTAAAAAAGATGCAGAGCAAATGTATCTCGATTTCCGTGGTAAAGAACCTGATATTAAATATTTACTGGAAGATCTAGGATTTATCTAAAAATAATTTAATATTATTTTTTAATTGCAATATATGCCAAAGAAAAATATTTTTATTACAAAAGCTGATAAGATTAATGGTAAACAAATATATCTACTTCAATGGCATATAACTGATTACAAAGCTGCTATAATTTTACAAAATCATCTTGTTACTAGAATAGCTCAGCAGCCATATTTGAGTTTAATAATTAAAAATAAAATAGTAGATTTTCCAATTTTTTCATTTTTTTATAATGATGATGAATATTTATTATTGTCAAATTATGTAGATAATAAATATTTGCATCAAGATTTTAAAGGTATAGATTTTTTTATTATACCGAATAATGACATAGATGATGATAGTTGGAATGAATTTTATTATATTTTAAAAAATGTAAATTCAATATCTGGGATTTATGTAGGTAATGAAAAAACTGTTGATTTTATTAATCAAGTAAAAGATCAAATGCAATTAAATAAAATATCTGTATAGCTTAATGAAAAATTAATCATTAACAAAAATATTTTTTAAATAAGTTATTTTTAAAAATTAAAACGTTTTATTAATAGCTAAATTATTACTTCTATCTATTTGTTATTAAGCACTTTATGGGAATTGAAATAATTAAAGTTTAAATTAATTAATGATATTTTAATAGTAATTTTTATATACTTAAAATTTTTATTAATGAACATTTTATAAAAATAGTTTCTAAAATTTGATTTTTAATTAATTTCTTTATATGCTATAATTTGAAAAGTATTAATTGTAATTTTTTAAAAGTTATATATCATTATTCAATTTAAACATTTATTAAAATGAATAAATTTTAATTATTTAAGCGTTGATTAATAACTAATGTATCGTTTCTATCTGTCAGTTATTGAAAACTTTACATAATAATTTATTTTATGTTAAAATTAATTAATGATATTTTAATAATAATTTTTAACTACACAAAATCATTATTAATGAGTATTTAATAGAAATATTTTTCCAAAATTTAATTTTTATTAAATTTCTTTATAAGCTACAATTTCAAAATTATTAATAGTAATTTATTTAAATTTATATATCATTATTTAATTTAAACATTTTTTAAATGAATAAATTTTCTAAACTCCTATTTCAAAAATAAAAAATCATGTTTCTGAAATATTAAAGTATCATTAGAAACAAATTACACTAATTTTTTCTTTGTTGTACCCAATCATAAGCACTTAAAAATGCCATTATCCAAGGAGTGAATTTACTCATTTTAATATTATCAGTAGAATATGGCCATTGCCAGCTAAAAATTGATCGTTCTAAATGTGGCATCATAGCTAAATGTCTGCCATCAGCAGATAATAAAGCTGCAGCATCATAATCAGAACCATTAGGATTAGCAGGGTAATCATGATATGAATATTTCATAGCAATATTGTAATCATTTTCATTACCATTTAATATAAATTTGCCTTCTCCATGAGCTACCCATACACCTAATCTAGAACCTATAAGAGGTTTCATTAGTACAGAGTTAGATTCTATAATATCTACAGTAATAAAATTACTTTCAAATTTTTTGCTATCATTCCAAGTCATAGTAGGACGGTAATTTTTATTATCAGATAATAAACCCAGATGTACCATTAATTGGCAGCCATTGCACACACCTAGACTCAAAGTATCTTCTCTACTATAAAATTTATCTAATTCTAATTTTGCTTTTTCATTATACAAGAAATTAGCAGCCCATCCTTTAGCAGATCCTAAAACGTCGGAATTACTGAAACCACCTACAAAAACAATGAATGAAATATCATCTAAATTTATTCTGCCCTCGATAATATCAGTCATATGAATGTCTATAACTTCGAAGCCAGCTAAATAGAGACAATAAGCCATTTCTCTATCACCATTTACTCCTTTTTCTCTTATTATAGCAGCCTTAGGTTTTAGTTTTAATTTATTATTTGGTAATTTTACTGGTAATGATATTTCAGGTAAAATAAAATTAAGTGGTTGATTTTTATAATTATTAAATCTATCTTTTGCCTTATTATTAGCTGTCTGTCGCAAATCATACAAATATGATTTTTTATACCATAAATCTCTCCATTTATCTATATCAAAATGTTCATAAGTTTGATATTTTATGATTTTTAGTTCTCTTTTATCAATAAGATGACCTATAGGGAAATATTCAATATCAGCTTGATATAACTTATTAATTACCTCTTTCACATTAGAAACTTGAATAACTACACCTGGATTTTCAGCAAATAATATTTGAATAATATCATCATAAGGGATAGATGAAAGATTAATATCTAACCCAATATCTGGATTAGCGAATGTCATTTCTAGTAGAGTAGTTATCAAGCCACCAGCACTAATATCATGCCCTGCTAAAATCAAATTTTGTCTAATTAGATCTTGCAAAACAGTAAATGTGCGTTTAAAATAATCTGCATCAGCAATGTCTGGTGGATTATCACCAATATTCTTCAACTCTTGATAAAAAATACTACCTCCCAGAGCAGGAGCCATACCAGAAAAATTAATATAAATGAGAGATGAATTTTTTACATTTTTTAAATCCGGTGTTACAGCTGCTGTAAAATCATCAGTAACACCACTAGCAGTAACAATAACAGTACCTGGTCCTTTCACAACAGTACCATCGGGATAATTTTGAGATAATGATAAAGAATCTTTGCCTGTAGGAACATTAATTTTTAATTGCAAACAAAAATCGCTAAGAGATTTAACAGCATCATACAAACGCGCATCCTCGCCAGGCAATCCTGAAGGCCACATCCAATTAGCACTTAGAGAAATACCTTCCAATCCATTTCTAAGAGGAGCCCATACAATATTAGTTAAAGCTTCTGCTACTGCTAATCTACTAGCCTTAGCAGGATCGATGATAGCCACATTTGGAGCATGTCCTATGCTAAAAGCTATCCCAGTTGTACTCGAATAATCTATTGCAGTAATTCCTAAATTATTTAGTGGTAATTGTATTTTACCACAAGTTTGTTGCAGAGCCACCCTACCAGTAACGCTTCTATCCACTTTATTTATTAACCAATCTTTACAAGCTACAGCTTCATTAGATAGCACTTTCTCTAAATAGATTTCAAAATTTTTAAGATCATATTTAGGATTAATAAATTCAGATTTGATAGAATTGTCTCTAATAATCGTTTTAGGAGTTTTGCCAAAGAGAAAATCAAACTTCAAATCAAGAGGTTTTCTATTATCTTTTCCGATGAAACATATGGATTGAGTGAGATATATTTTTCCTACTTTATAAATAGGAGCACGCTCGCGAAGAGCTATTTTTTCAATTTTTTCATAATTACCATTATCTACGACTAAGCCCATTCTTTCTTGAGATTCATTACAGATAATTTCCTTATCAGAGAGAGATGGGTCTCCCAGTGGTAATGCATCAATATTTATTTCGCCACCAATAGGATTCAATAATTCTGCGAAGCAATTTAGATGACCGCCAGCACCATGATCATGAATAGAAATGATAGGATTAGCATTATTCTCTGATAAAGCTCGAATAACATTAAAAACACGTTTTTGCATTTCAGGATTAGCACGTTGCACAGCATTTCTCTCAATATTATTTTCATATTTCCCAGTAGCTACTGAAGATACAGCACCACCACCCATACCTATTCTGTAATTATCTCCACCCATCATTATTACAGATTGTCCGGGACGAACTGTCTTTTTGTGAGCATATTTTTTGAGAGCATAACCTATGCCACCAGCCAGCATTATTATTTTATCATAAGCAATTAATTTATTATTAATTTTTTGTTCAAAAGTATATAAGCTGCCACAAATAAGAGGTTGACCAAATTTATTACCAAAATCTGAAGCTCCATTAGAAGCCTTTATCAGTATATCTACAGGATTATGATAAAGGAAACGACCTTTGTCATGTTGATTAACTTTTTTTTCATCAATATAATCTTTAGTGTCAGCAACCATATAAACAGCAGTACCTACTAAAGGAATACTACCAATACCTCCGGCCATTCTATCCCTTATTTCGCCGCCACTACCTGTAGCTGCGCCATAGAATGGTTCTACTGTGGTGGGGAAATTATGTGTTTCTGCTTTTAGCGAATAAACAACATTTTCATCATATTCGATGAATGATGAAGGTACATCACCACGTAAAGGAGTAAAAATTTTAGCTTTGCCAACTTCTATAAATGCTACATTATCACTATATGCAGAAATCACTCTACCAGGATTAGCTTTAGTAGTAGCTTTTATCAAATCAAAAAGAGATTGTTTTTTTTCTACGCCATCAATTATAAAAATACCATTAAAAATTTTATGTCTACAGTGTTCTGAGTTTACTTGTGCAAAGCCATACACTTCACTATCTGTTAGTTGTCTACCTAATGATTCGCTAACATCTTTTAAATAATTTATTTCATATTTAGACAATGCTAATCCAGCCTCTATATTATATTTTTCAATATCATCAATAAATTTTATTGGTTCTTTTTGTCTTTTATTTTTAAAGATATTTTGATCAGGATCAGATATGATAGTTTGTATCATTGTATCATAATAGATATGTTTAGACTTATTATAAGGTATTAATAATTCCATTCTAGTAATAGAATTTATTCCAATATTTTTAGCTATCTCTACAGCATTAGTACACCATGGTGTAATCAATTCTGGATAAGTACAGATAAAATCACCTTTTAAAAGATCAGAGTCAATATATAAAGAATCATCACCAAATAACCATAAAAGTTTATTAATATTTTTAATTGTTAATCTAGTAGATTGTACTGCTATGTAAGCTAAATTTTCGGGAGAATAGAAATAATAAATTTTCATATATAATTATTAAAAAAAACTTTGATTAACTCTAAGAAAGAGAATAAAAACTATTCATACTTTTATATTCTGGTAAAATTTTTTGGATATTTTTCACAATATCATCATTTGTTAATTGATTATAATTTTGTAATAAGTCAAAAATCATGTTTACTTTTTCATCTAAGTCATGAATATTTTCGGAAGAAATCAAAACATTTTTATTTTTAGTAACTAAATCTTTAGAATAATCAGTCAATAACTCTTCAGTCATTTTTTCACCTGGGCGAAGTCCTGTAAACTTAATTTGAATATCTTTGCCAAGAGTAAGTCCACTGAGTTGAATAAGAGTTTTAGCCACATCCAATATTTTGATTCTCACACCCATATTAAACAAGAAAATTTCTCCGCCATTGCCTATACTAGCAGCTTCTAGAACCAGACGACAAGCCTCAGGTATAGTCATAAAAAATCGAGTAACCTCCGGATGAGTAACCGTAATAGGGCCTCCATTTTCTATTTGTTGTTTGAAAATTTCCAAAACAGAACCATTGCTACCTAAAACATTACCAAAACGAGTAGTAATGAAACGAGTAAAAGTAGAATTATTATTCAAATATTTTACCAAAAGCTCTGCCATTCGTTTACTTGCTCCCATGACATTACTAGGATTTACAGCTTTATCAGTAGAAATAAAAATAAATTTTTCCACCTTGTATTTAATAGCTAAATTAGCCAATTGATAAGTTCCAGCTACATTAATATCTATAGCTTTTTTAGGAAAATATTCTAAAATAGGTACGTGTTTATATGCTGCTGCATGAAATACGATCTGTGGTTTATATTTATCAAATACAGGCTCTATATCTTGCAGATCAGTAATATCACCTAAAATGAAATGTAAACTATTAAACTGTTCTATATTGACCTCATTACTTAAATTTAACTTTAAATTATGCAAAGGAGTCTCAGCAATATCAAAACATATTATTTGTAAAGGATTAAAACGTATACATTGTTTTACTAATTCACTACCTATACTACCAGCAGCACCAGTTATCAAAATTGTTTTATTATTTAATGTTTGTAGAATATCTGACTCATCTATGTTAATCTCTTCGCGTTGTAGAATATCTTCAATTTTTATTTTTTTAATTTGCTTAAAAGATAGCTCACCATTAATCCATCTGCTCACTGGTGGTACTACGAGAACCTTAGTGTTATATTTCAAGCAAAGCTCTGTGAGATATGCTTTCTTTGTAGGTGAAATATTTTGAATAGCAATAATAAGATGTGCTACACTATGACTACGAAGAAACTCTTCTAATCTATCAGGTGAATAAATAGGGATACCTTCTAATTCTTTCCCCTGTTTATATTGATCTTCATCTATGAATGCTAACACTTTATATTTAGTACCTCTATCTCTCTCTAAAACTTGTTTTACTAGACTACCATCCCTACCAGCACCATAAATAACAACATTAGACTTATCTCTTTGATTGTTAAAAAATTCAAAAAATAATACTTTAATAGCTATACGATAACCTATTAAAAAGAATACACTAAATACAAAATCTATTATCAATATAGAAAAAGGAACTAAATAAGGAATATCAAAGGCACTATGAACAGTAATGTTTAATATAGCTATCGTAATTACACTAAGCACTATACTAAAAAACATTTTCATTGCATCACTAGCACTCACAAACCTTATTAAATGCTTATATGTACCAAATGACAAGAAATATACAGTTTTAATTATAATAACAATTATTAAACCTATATATAATGAGTGCTGCTCTGATATTGGTATTTGAAAATTAAACCTTAGAAAATAACTAAAAAAATATGTAAAAGCTATGATAATAACGTCAGCTAAAAGTATAAAACCACGAGGTAAAGGACGAGATTTATATTTCATAAATTAATAATGATTTGCAAATTTCGATATTTTTTTTCAGATAATAAAGATTTTAAAAAATAATATTCAGATAAACATAAATAAAAAAAACATTAATAATTAAAACCTTGATATTAATCATTTTAATAAATAGAATAATTAAAATATAGTAATTTTGTTAAAAAAGGAATTAATTATGTTAAAAATTGGAATAATAATGGGCAGTACTCGCCCCAATAGACATTCAGACCAAGTGGCTAAATGGGTTTATGAAATAGCTAGTAAAAGAGCTGAAGTAGAATTTGAAATAATAGATTTAAGAGATTATAATTTACCAATATTTGATGAACCATTACCCCCATCTACACATAAATATGAGCATGAATATACAAAAATATGGTCAGAAAAAATAGAAAGTTTAGATGGTTATATATTTGTTACTCCAGAGTACAACCATTCCATGCCAGGAGTACTAAAAAATGCTATAGATTTCATCTATCAAGAGTGGAATAATAAAGCAGCTGCATTTGTCAGCTATGGATCTAGTGGTGGAGTAAGGGCTGTAGAACAATTACGTCAAATAATGGCAGAGTTTCAAATAGCAGATGTACGTACCAATGTTACATTATCTATATTTACGGATTTTGAAAATTTTACTACTTTTAAGCCAAATCCTGTACAAGAAAGGACATTAAACATAATGCTAGATCAATTAATTCTATGGTCAACTGCACTTAAAAATATTAGAAAATAATTTTTTAATATGAATGGTAAATTACCAGTTTATTATATACCTCATGGTGGAGGACCATGGCATGTTTTAGAAGAACCAATGGGTGATCCTGAGGATTTAGAATATTTAAAAAATTTTCTAAAAAATTTAGGAGAAGAATATAATAATAAAATAAAAGCAATATTAGTGATCTCTGCTCATTGGGAGGAGAAAGTGCCAACAATTAATTTTTCTGAAACCCCAGGCTTATTATATGACTATTATGGCTTCCCTGATTATACATATCATCTGACATGGCCTGCACATGGTGATCCATTTCTAGCTGAAAAAGTAGAATATCTATTAAATAATAATGGCATCGAAACAGCAAGAGAAAATAAAAGAGGTTATGATCACGGTGTTTTTGTACCATTAATGGTAGCGTTTCCTAATCCAGAAATACCAATTATACAACTTTCTTTGGTAAAAAAGTTAGATCCACAGCTACATATAAACATTGGCAAAGCTTTAGAACCACTCAGAGAAGATGGAGTTTTAATTATAGGATCTGGTATGAGCTATCATAATATAAAAACTTTTTTTGTTAATGATACTAACTTAAAAAAAGTTTCAGAAGAATTTGATACTTGGTTAAAACAAACAATTATATATAGCAATAAAGAAGAAAGAGAGAAAGAATTAATAAATTGGTATAAAGCTCCTTCAGCCACTTTTAGCCATCCAAGCAGTGAACATTTAGCTCCACTTTTTGTATGTGCAGGTGCAGGTAATAATGACAAAGCCACTCAAGTTTATTCAAATTATTTATTGGGGGCTAAAATATCAGGATTTGCTTTTGGAATTTAAAAAAAATATATGATGAATAATAATAAAATACAAATTGAATTTTTTCATGATGTACTCTGTGCATGGTGCTATGTTCTCGCACCCAGAGTAAAGAAATTAATAGAAAGATATCCTAATGAAATAGTGTTAATACATAGAGCCTTTGCATTAGCACCATCTGAGAGATCTTTAGAATATATGTTTGGTTCCAAAGATGCTGCCAAACAAGAAATTTTAGAACATTGGAGAGCTGCAAATGAAAATGATCCAGAACATAGGATAAATGCGGAACTAATGGAAACAAGAGATTTTGATTATGCATATTCAATGCCTGGACTTTTAGCATGTAAAGCTGCAGAACTACAAGGTGGTAATGAAAAATTTGGAGAAATGATGGACAGACTGCAAAAAGCTCACTTAACTGAATGCCTAAACATTAATGATGATGAAGTACTAGCACAATGTACAAAAGATATCGGGTTAGATATAGACAAGTGGTATAGCGATTACAAAAATGAAAATACCAGAGAACTAGTATTAGCAGATTTGGCATTAGCTAGGAAATATAATGTAAATTCTGTCCCCACTTTAGTGGCTAATGGAAAAGAAAAATTCATTGGAGCTCAATCATATGAGTCATTAGAATTATGGTTTTTATCATTGAAAAATAAAAATAATGACTGAAAATCCTAAAAAGAATATTGGGAATTTAGGAGAAGATATAGCTAGACAATACTTACTAAAAAAAGGATATAAAATTATTACACAAAATATCAGATGGAAGCGGTACGAAATAGATTTAATAGTACAAAAAGATGACTGGTTGGTTTTCGTAGAAGTAAAAACTAGAAAAGCAAGCAAAGAAAAACCTGTTATAGATAGTATAAATACTAATAAATTAAATGCTATGAATACTTTTGCAGATCACTATATAAAAGAAATAAATTGGGAAGGGAACATACGATTTGATGCAATATTAATTCAATATTCATACCTAACAGCACCAGAGATAGAACATATAGAAAATTTAAGAATAGAATAGATGTTTTAAGAAAGGAGGAAGGGGTGGAGGGTGATATTAATATTATTATTTTGTTTCAAACAGTATATGATATTTTACTTATTCTAAAATATTCATACCAGGCAAATCTATCCGATGATGCCAGGTTAAGCATCCTACCAGTATTATTAATTACGCCTTCTGATAGATATTTACCTATAGCTACATACCACATAATGTAGTTTTGCAGGTATTTGGTTGCTACTCCCCTAAACTTTGAATATATCCATTTGGTGAATTCCTCTGCCTTAGCCTTCACTATAGCTGTGCTATAGATACCTCGCTTTTTCTTTTTGGCTCCTACAATCTCTTTGTGTTTAACTTTACTCTTTCTTATATGTCTAAATGCGTATTTAGTACCGGTACACAAAACTGCATCTTCTGTTATTCTGCCTTTTAGAAATTTCTCAATGTCTTCTCGCTTAACTCTTTTGTTCTCAGTGTTTCTGAATAGGATATTTCCACTTCTATCTGTGGCAACTATTACAGCTACCTTTTTGGGCTTCTTTCTCA
>JASEGF010000110.1 GCA_030017935.1 Bacteroidales bacterium
TCAAATGATTATTGCGTTTTTAAGGGTCGACTAAATAATGTAAT
Source organism: Bacteroidales bacterium (assembly GCA_030017935.1). Taxonomy (GTDB): domain Bacteria; phylum Bacteroidota; class Bacteroidia; order Bacteroidales; family DTU049; genus DTU049. The sequence goes on from JASEGF010000110.1 coordinate 45, forward strand.
TCTGTTTTGTAATAATAATCTTAGCAATCTTGGTACATTAAATATTGGAAATTCTATATATATCGTTGATAGTAGGATAAGATTTAAATTAGAAAATATTTATTTTCATCCTCATACCGCCGATATTAATTTTACTTCTGCTTCTACTGTATATAATAAATATGTAATAAATGATTTTGATAATTTAGGGCTTACTACAGATGAAAAGAATAATACTCAACATATTTTGATAATTAAGTCCACGACCTAAAGGTCGTGGTTAATTGAAGTGATAGTTAGTTAGCAAAGTAAGATAGAAAGTGGTATTATCCCCCAAAAATACATCGTAGGGGCGTATTATCATACGCCCAATTATATTTGACCTTTAGGTCAGATAGCGAAGTGTAGATTATTAACCTCGACCTTTAGGTCGAGGTAGAACATAGAAAAAATTATGGGCTTTAGCCCTGAAAAACAAAATCCCAAAATCCGTTAATCCCCAATATCATGGTTCAGACAATATAATTCAATCATTCTCTGTGTTCTTTGTGCCTTCTTTGAGAACTTTGTGGTTAATATTTGACAGAACACTAATAAAAAAATTCATTTTTATTAAATTACTCTGTTTTAATCTTTACCCATACAAAACGTTATAGAACCAATAAAATTATAAAAACGGAAAAATTAATAAAACTTTAATCTAATAAATTAGGTAAATTATAAAAAAAATTTAGTTATTTAAATTTTTTTTGTAAATTTGTATTTAATGAATTTAAAAAATTTTTATTATGAAATCAAAATTTTACCTTTTTATATTAATAATATCAATCTTATGCTTAGCATCTGATTGTGGTAGAGATAATATACCGACTTATTACATTTCTTATGAAATGAAAAAGTATATTGACTTTCCTGTAGGTTCATTTTGGGTTTACCAAGATTCAGTGTCAAATAAAATTGATAGTATCTTACTGGAAAAAACAAATAATGAAATAATTAGCATGAATAATTATAACTATAAATATGAATCTATAAAACAAATTCATTTTTCTACCTATAAGGATAGCTTAATAAGTAGCACTATATATACTGATTGCTTTGAAAATACAAATATTTGTTTTATTTATTCTGGAATTGGTATATATATTGGAGATGTTCCGTTAGGTAATATTTTTTCAAATATTAAGTATGTATGTCTTTACGACTCTATTCAAATTAACAATGTTTGGTATGAAAAAGTAAAAAGATTTGATGATATTAATAATGGGAATCAATTCTATTGGGCACCAAATATTGGGTTAGTCAAAAAAAATATTATTGCTCAAGATAAAAACTGGCTATTAACTTATTGCTATATTAATAATTAAAACCTAAAAATTATGAAAAAAATTACACTTTTAATTATTATTCAATTGTTTGCAATTCAAATAAGATATCTTTATGCTATAGAAACTAATCATGCATATGGAGAAGTAATTAGCAAAGAATATAATATTGTAAATGGCACATTTAATTTTACAATTGAATATAAATTTATTGATACTGTTACATTTGCTTATAATAAAAGTGCACAATTTATTTTACCTGATGGATGGAGTGCTAATATAGCACCCGTAATAAAAGGCAATGTATATTATCCTGAAGATATAATACTACTCACAGTTACAGTAAATTATCCTGTTAATAATTTGCCATTTTATCCAAAAAAAATTAAAATTATTCAATTTATTACATCTGATAATACTATTGAAAAAGAAATCTCAACATCTGCAATGGTTTATTTTACTCCATATAATACTATAGAGATATGGAATTTACAAGATTTTCAGAATTTACCGAGACGTTGGTTTACTCCTATAGAAAATCCTGATACAACACGTATCTATATAGACCCTAGTAATATTCCCGAATCAAATATTGATACAAGTGTTTATATTAATTGGGAAATAGGAGATTGGGAAGATGACTGGCAGGATGAATACAGAGAAGTAAAAATGCAAGGGTTGTCTTATGCTGTCTTAATGAAACCCGTACCTCCAGATTCTGTTGATTATTATAAAAGCATTGGAGATGGACCTGATTCAACAAATATATCGGGTGAAAAAAGTAAAAATTTCACAGGTGTTATTTATGGTCATTTATATACAAAAATTAATAATGATTTAGGCGATCCCGCTTTAGTGGCATTAACAGGAATAAAAGTAAAATTAATGGATCAGGATAAATTTTGGGCAGAAACTATTGAAACAACATATACAGATAATAACGGGTATTTTGAAATACATTATTCTACAAATCAAATATTTGAAGGAGAAAAGATGGAACTTTTTCTTCGTTTTAAATCAAGAACAAATAACGACTATCAAATACATTCAACTAATTTGATTGGAAGTAATTATAAAGTTAATTCAGAGCAAATATCGGTACCACAAAATGCAGAGTGGAATCAAATAGAAACGATATTAGCTTATGATGAAAGTAATTATTATGATGCTTTTAGAACAGTACATTGGGCTAATAATGGTTTTCGCTATTTTGAAGCAGAAAATAGACCGTTAGGAAAAAGATTAACAATTCATATTAATATGGATGTAATAACCTTTATAACAGGAAGTTTTTCCATGTTAGGGAATATTTTTTTAACAGATCATGCTGGAGATAAAGAAAATACACCCTATCACGAATTTGGCCATTATACAATGTATAAATTACAAAGTAATAATTTTACATATCCTTATGGGGAAAATGGATGTGCTGATCATGGATGGGATAAAGAAAACACGAGCAGTCTTGCATGGGTTGAAGGTTGGGCTGATGCTGTGCAAATGATTCTTGATGCTGCTTACTGGCATGAAGATGGTGAATATGGTCACGATGGTTCAACTTGGAATCCAGAGTCTGAAGTCAGGAACCATTTTTCATGGGAAATAGCAGATCCAAATGATTGGAGGATTATTAATGGATATCGTTCTGAATACTATATTGCTTGTGCTATTTATGATTTATGGGATGGCGCTTCAAAAGGGTTACCTCAAAGTATTCCAATCGGAGAAAACATGCCGGTTTTTCATGGTTGGAATGACTCAGGTCAAGGTAATACTGGTTGGGCAAGTATTGACGATGTGGAATTAAGTTTTTATAATATTTGCAAGCCCTTAGTTGATCATCCAACAGGTATGCAAGGCTATATAGCAGGTGATAAATGCATGAATATACATGATTATTACAGGTACTTAGTAGATAATATAAGTGATTGTGATCTTAAAGCAGATATTAGCAGGGTATTCAGAGAAAACAGAATACAATGGAATATAGCAGAATATGAATGGACATGGAATGTAACAAATTTATCTTCCGATTTTATTAGACAAACTGAGATAAAAGATGAAAGTGGTTATATAATATTAGGTGGTTTCCTTAATAGCAGAAACTGGACAGATAATTATTTAGTAAATTTTTATAATAAAAATAGTTTCAATGAATTTCGTTATTCAGCATATCCTACACAAGATTTAATAATAAGTGATAATTTATGGTTAGGCATTTGGGATACTTATTCAAATGTTTATAAAAGATCAGATTTATATTTAAATGATGCCGTGAGATACGATTATTTTGGAAATCCTTCTGAAATACACGGAAATTATCAAACTTGCGGAGGTATTGAAATAGATTTGAAATATGGAAAACTTGAATTAGGCGGAGGTGGGAAAGTACATACAACAGCAGATTTAATAATTACCGACAAATCATTATTACGTTTTAGAAATAATAGTAATTTGAATATCTTGACTGGATCTAGTATCATCATTAAAGAAGGAGGTACACTTTATATTGAAAACGATGCAGATATAGTACTACACGACAATGCAAAAATAATAGTAGAACCTGGCGGTTATATTTGTATAGAAGATGGAGCAAATATTTCGGACCTTAGTAAAATTGAATTACAGCAAGGATATAATATAGGAATAAATCCTGTTTTGAATATATCACATGATAATTGTTATACTATTGAATGTGGTACACTCGTTTATTATACTCATCCTGATAAAACAATTGTAGATATAAATGATACCTGGAATAATGAAAATTTTAAATTCAGAAAAAATTTGGTTATTCAAAGTGGTACAGAATTAACTATAAATAATTCATATCTTGAATTTGAAGAAAAAGCAAAAATAATTGTTGAGCCAGGATCAAAATTAATTCTTAATAATACAAAAGTAACTAATCTAGAACAATGTGGTACTATGTGGCAGGGCATAGAAGTCTGGGGCAACAGAGATTTACCTCAATATCCGGAAAGCAATCAGGGAGTTATTGAACTTAAAAATGGTGCAATAATTGAAAATGCTCTAAATGCTATAAGAACAATAAATTCTCTTGGTGATATTGACGATGATGGAAATGAAGATTTTGACTGGGCTTATACAGGCGGTATTATACATGCAAAAGATGCTAATTTTATTAATAACCGAAAAGCAATAGAATTTCTTTCTTATCATAATATTTTACCTAATGGTCGTGAAATTGATAATTCCAGCTATTTTAATAACTGCACTTTTGAAACAAATGCACAACTATCAGACCCAGGCACACTCCCTGAAACATTTGTAAGTTTAAATGATGTGAAAGGCGTCAAATTTTTGGGCTGTACTTTCCAAAATATAGCCCCAACAGGTGTTTATTCAACCATACATAGAGGCAATGGTATTACCAGCATTGATGCAAATTATGAGGTTAAACCATTATGTTTAAATCCTTATATATATCCTTGCTCTGAATACCAGCCAAATACTTTTAAAAATCTGTATTATGGTATTGATGCCAGTAATACAAACCCTGCAATAACATTAACAATTAACGGGAATAATTTTGATAATAATCATAGAAGTATATTTTTAAAAAGTATAAATAATGCTACAATTACTAAAAATAATTTTGATATAGGAGCTACTATTGGGAATATAAATGATCAAACTAATGAACGTGAAGCATGTGATGTGTTTAACCGTTCTTATTCTTATGGAGTGTACTTAAAAGAATGTTCAGGTTACAAAGTAGAAGAAAATAATTTTTCTACCACTCATGATGGACATGCAGGAATTATTGTTGATAATTCGGGAACAAAGGCTAATGAAATTTATAATAATACTTTTGATAAATTAGCTATAGGTACTCAGGCACAAGGCATAAATGCTGCGGGGGGAGTGATAATATCAAAAAGTAGTAATCCTGAGCATATTGAAATTAATGTTGGGCAGGGTTTGCAATTTTTATGTAATCAGTATTTTAATATTTCTACTGCTGATATTGCTGTTACTTCTGGTCGTATTGCTCAAAATCAGGGATATTGTCGTGATAATAATCCTGCCCTTCCAGCAGGTAATAAATTTAGCCATACCTGTAACATAAGTACAAGTGATATCCATGTAAATTCAGATGCATCAAAATTTAATTACAGTCATCATAGTGAACTTGATTATATTCCACTATGTTATAGTTCTGATAAAGTTACATTACATGATTGTCATATTAAATATGATCCTCGAACTTCTTGTCCTTCGCATTTGAATTCTGGTCTAACACCAGTAGTGCTAAAACAAATCATTAATACTAACAAATTAGAAATAGAAGAATTAATAAGTTTAATAGATAATGGAGAAACAGAAACATTACTTGCTCAGATACATCAGAACGAAGAGCCTGAAAGAATAAAAAATGCTTTGGAGAGTGCCTCGCCATATCTATCAGACAGAGTCCTGCTTGCAGCAATAAAAGAAAAACCAAAACCTTTGCCTCTCGACATATTAAAAGAAATAATAATTTCTAATTCTCCTGTAACAGATACAGTAATGAGTGCTTTAAATACACTTAAATTACCTGACGATATTCAGCAGCAAATACAGGAAGTGCAAAAAGGCACATCAGCAAGAGCAGAACTGGAACAGCAAATATCTTATATGGAAACACAAAAAGGTATAGCAGAAAATGAACTGATGCGTCAGTATCTGAACGATACTACTATTAATGGCACAGACAGCATAATTGCCTATCTTGAGATGCAAACGGACTTAATAAATAAAAAACAACTTGTCCAGGCATATCTTGTTGCAAATCTATGCGAAAAAGCAAAAATATTGCTTGGGCAATTGCCTCAAGAAAATGATGAAGATAAAAATTTTTATAATTTTTATAATTTATTGTCAGATTTATGTGTTTCAGAAAAATCATATTTTGAATTAACATCTGCTCAAGAACAGACAGTGCGTGAAATAGCAAAAAGTGAAACAAGTGTAAGTGTAAATGCGCAGGCAATATTAAGTTTGGTTTATAATGAAAAATTTCCTGAAATAATAGAAGAATTAAAATTTATAGTTGACTTACGTAATGCACCGCAACAAGGAGAAACCCTAGGCGACAATATTACTAAACAAATTCAGTTTGTTAAAATATATCCCAATCCTGCAGAAAATACAATAACAATAGAATTATCAGCAGAATTAGATAATAAAAATATATCTGTAGAAATTTACAACTATCTTGGCCAAAAGATAATGTTTTATAACTTTGCAGGCGATTTGTTAAACACACTTGACGTTTCAGATTTAAGCAATGGTATATATATCTTTAAAATACTTGTTGGAAATAAAATTATTGCTAGAGAAAAAGTAGTAATTGAAAAATAAATAAAATTAAGATAATAAAAAATTATACACTAGATCTTCCTGAAAAATATTAAAGTAAATGTTTATAGATATTTAGCTTTAATTTTATTTAGGCAATAAATTCATATTATTAAAAAATTAGTTATTCGTTAGCATTACCATAGCACACGGTTTAAACCGTGTGCTATGGTAATGCAATAATA
>JASEGF010000111.1 GCA_030017935.1 Bacteroidales bacterium
TTTATCTACATTTTTATTTAGATAACCATGAAAAGTGAATTTCTGACCATTCAATCCACTAGACATTAATGCTAGAATAATAGAAGAAGGCATTGTAAATGGCTTAACATCAATATTATTTAATTGAGCCATTAGTACTATTTCACTACCAGGATCTGCGACACACGGTGTACCAGCTTCAGAAATTAACCCAATGTCATTGCCTGCTTTTATGTATTTTAACCATTCATTATTAAAAAATCTTTTATAATTATGCTCATTATATTCTGTGAAATTCACTTGGCTATCGAGACTATGTCCACAATAATGCAAAAATGCTCGTGCAGTTTTCTCATTTTCCACAATAAAATATTTCAACTTCAAAAGTGTAGTAAGATCATTTTTAGTAATATAATCGACATTTCTAATATCACCGATAGGGCTAGGAATCAAATACAATATACCAGGCATGATTTTTTAATATTAATTACAAAGGTATAAATAATTATGTTTTTTGATTTTTTGTTTTATTAATAACTAATTAGTTTATAAGTGATAAGTGATAGGTGAGAGGGAGAAAGACTGACGAGGTGACGGGGAGAAGGGGAGATGGGGTGACTGGGTGACAGAGTGACGAGGTGACTTGGTGACTGGAAGAAGAGGTGAAGAGGTGAATAAAAGAATAGGTGATAGGTGATAATTGATGGGTGTAGAAGTTTAAATAAAATGTTTAAGCTACATTAAATTATTTTTTTCATTAAATATTAGTGAAGTATTATTTATATTACACAAAATAAAATTGAAGTTAATAGGAAATAAATATTATTTTTGCAAAAGATAGAATTTCTATGTATAATTAGGATAAATTATTTTACTATGAATTTTATCAATGAATTATTTTTTGGTACAGGTATAGCTCATTCAGTATTTATAATTGCCATTATAGTAGCTATAGGAGTATTTTTAGGTAAAATAAAAATTTTTGGAATATCACTAGGTGTAACATGGGTATTATTTATAGGGATTCTTTTTGGACATTTAGGTTTCATCGTAGATGAGCATATTATCAACTTTGTCAAAGAATTTGGTATAATTTTATTTGTGTATTTTATAGGATTACAAGTAGGCCCTAATTTCTTTTCTTCATTAAAAAAAAGTGGATTAAAATTAAATTTATTAGCATTATTAATTATTGTATTAGGTATTTTGATAACATATACTTTACACAGAATTACTAAGGTGCCGATGTCTACTATGGCGGGAATACTATCTGGTGCTGTAACTAATACACCTAGCATGGGAGTAGCACAACAAACATTTTTAGAAATGACAGGACATGCAGACCCATCAATTGCTCTCGGTTATGCAGTAGCTTATCCGTTAGGTATTTTAGGTGTGATTCTTGTAATTATATTATTACGATATATTTTTAAAATCGACTTAAATAAAGAGAAAGAATATATAGAACAATCTGACAATAACAAAGACACCCAAGCTCAAGTATTTTCTTTGCAGATAACTAATCCCAATGTTTTCGGGAAAAGTATTTATGAAGTAAAAAAATTAATAAATAAAGATTTTGTAATTTCTCGTGTTTTGCATTCAGACACAAATAATATTGAAATAGCTCAACCTAAAACAATCTTAAATAAAGATGATAAAGTATTACTAGTTACTAATTTGCAAAATTATAATGAAATAATGCAATTGTTAGGTAAACCCATAGAAATTGACAAAAATCAATGGGACAAGCTCGACCATAAATTATTCTCTGAACAAATCATTATTTCTAATTCCAAGGTCAATGGTAAAACTTTAGGACAATTAAAGCTAAGAAGCAATTTTGGTATCAACGTTACTAGGGTAAATCGTGCTGGTTTTGATCTGGTAGCTAGTCCTAATTTAACACTGCAGATAGGAGACAGACTGACAGTGTTAGGTAGTGAAACGGCTATATATAATGTAGAAAAATTTTTAGGAAACTCTCTAAAAAAATTGAACGAACCAAATCTATTTGCTATTTTTATTGGTATAGCTCTAGGAGTACTTTTAGGAAGTATTCCATTTAAATTACCTGGTATTCCAGAACCTATAAAACTAGGTTTAGCTGGTGGTCCATTAATAGTAGCAATATTATTAAGCAATTTCGGTACTAGATATCATATTATTACTTATACAACTGTGAGTGCTAATCTAATGGTTAGAGAAATTGGTATTGCTATGTTCCTAGCAGCAGTAGGAGTAAGTGTGGGTAAAGATTTTGTACAAACTATTGTAGATGGGGGTTATATTTGGGTAGCTTATGGAGCAATTATTACCATTTTACCTATTTTAATTGTTGGTATAATTGGTAGATTATTTTTCAAAATAAATTATCTAACTCTCATTGGTTTGATAACTGGTAGTGTTACAGATCCACCAGCTCTAGCTTTTGCTAGCTCTCTATCAGATAATGATGCCCCTATGGTTAGTTATTCTACAGTTTATCCACTTACAATGTTTCTTCGTGTTCTCACTGCACAGATCTTGATTTTATTTTTTGTTTAGATTCTAATACAAATACTTGTTTGGTATTTTCATCTACTTTCACTTCTTCAGAAATTCGTCTGCCTACTAACCATATGATCTGTCCAGTTGCATCTTCTAAAACATATTGAAAGTGTTTCTCTATGGGAGTAGCTTTTTGATTGATTAAAAAATCACTAATCTTAACAAGTGAATTCATACCAAAAGGTACAAAAGAATCCCCTTCTTTTATTTTTCTTAATTTCAATGGAAATTTAATCTTTTCCATATCCATAAAGGCAAAATGGGGCATTTTATTTATACTTAATTCATTTGACGATACTATTTTAATGTTTATCTCAAACGGTTCTTTAATAGTTTTTCTGTTTTTAGTAATAGTTATTTCGGGGAAAGTAGTGTGATTATTTATAACATACAATTTGCTTTTTTGAGTATAAACATTGTAATCAGGTAAAATAAATTGTCGAGTTTCATTTTTAGGTAAAGCCTTGATAATATTTTGAATTTGATCAAAAGTAGCTGACAGTGGAGATAGAATAAAGTGCAAAACTGCAATGTCTGATAAGTGCAATGGCAAAAAATTAATAGAAAAACTCATATCTTCATAATAAACAATATAAGGTGCTAAATAATTTTTTAATAAAAAATCATAAGTATCACTTTGCTCTTGTAAAATCTTAATATTATTTAGTATAGTTTTTTCTACTCCTTGACGCATATTATTGATTAAGGGTAAGAGCTCCTGCCGAATGCGATTTCTCAAAAATATTAGCTCATTATTAGTTTTATCTATTCTAAAAGGTATATTTTGTGCATCAGCATAATTTTCAATATCTTTTCTAGATACATGCCAAAGTGGACGAATGATTTGAGACCTTTTCTGTGGTATGCTTGATAGACCAAATAATGTAGCTCCTCGCAAGATATTAATAAAAAAAGTTTCTATAACGTCATTAGCTTGATGTGCTAGAACCAAATAATCATAATTATATTTCTCTATTAATTCATCGAAATAGTCGTATCGCAGTTCTCTAGCAGCTTGCTCGATAGACAATTTATGTTCTTTTGCATATGTTTTAGTATCCACTTTTTTAATATAAATCGGAATATTATGATTTGTAAAATATTCTCTCACAAACTGCTCATCCTCATCACTATCATTGCCACGTAATTGGAAATTCACATGAGCTACAGCAATATTCAGATTTAATTTCATAAAAATATTAGAAAGCACCATACTATCTACTCCACCGCTCACACCTATTAGAAATTTAAGTTGCTTATAATTTCTATTTAGTCCTTTTAAAAAATTATTAACTGCGCTTTCTATTTTCACCATAGTAAAAAAATAATTTCTGGATCTATAATATTGTTTTTAATGAACTGCTTATAATCTCTAATCTCTAATAATAAAGCATTTTCTACATCAGATAAATCTACTAATAGCAAACTAGTGGGTATATTTACATCTGTATTTAAGATTGTTTTATAAATCATAAAATAATCACTAGGCTCTGTTTTGCCACCAATGTAATATCGAGTCATTACAATTTCATTTTTCATCAGATCTATATAACCATCACGGCATTTTCTAATTTTGTAAGTTTCATTATTTGCTAATGTTTGTTGCATTATCCATTGATATGCTATATCTATAAATTTATTAAAAATTTTTTCAAAAGGTTTTTTAATATGCATTAATGGTGTTAAATTTTTAGGGAAGTCAGGTACATATTCTTCCAATATTTTCAAAGAATCGACTGCAAAACCATTTTTTTTAATTTCTTGGATATCGAAATAATGTATATTAACTTTAGATTTATTATTTTGTATTATTATCTCATCTGCTAGATTTAATGCACCACTACGGTACATATTTATCAGTTTTAATTCATCTAATGATAGGCTAAAATTATCTTTTACTTCTAAATTAAAAATATTTATAAAATGTTGTATTTCAGAAGCAGATAATCTATAATCCAATTTTAATTTTGATATATTTAGATTGCTGATAGCTATCAAATTATCATCTGTATCATAAATCCATGGCTTAGTATATAAAATTTGCCAAATAGTAGAATGAAATACAGCCTCATCATTTCTAATATATGAAGCCCAGCTATACTTGGCCCACCAGTAATCATCGGGAAATTGCAAAATCCAATGTAAAAGTAAATTACTTTTTTCTAAATTTATATTTGCTAAAAAATCATCTATCCCTTCGATAGTCCAATCATCAATATTTTCCTCTACTATTGGCTTTACATCACTATTTCCTCGCAGCTTTGTCTTGTCATCTTCATTTATCTGATTTTCTATTTTTATTTTTTTAGGAAATTTATTTACATTTAATTTTTCAAATATTGATATGAATTGAGTTAGAGGTAATTTGTAATTATTTTCATACCATTTAAAATTCACAAAATTTTTATTATAAGAAAAATAATATTCTAATTCTTTACTTGGTAGATACAACTCATTTGGTTTACACCACTCATTATTTAAATTAGGAATGCATTCAAAACTTTGTAATAATGCGTATTCTACTTTATCTAAATTAGCTAAAAACAAATCCCAAAATTTACGATAAGCTTTTTTATGAATATATATAGTCAATTGATGATTTATACCTTTTTGATCATCATAAGGTTTTATTTGAAGAGAATAGAATAAATTAACAACATTTTCATTTTTTATAAGTGCGGGATTAATATTCGTAGCTGGATCTGGAGCTCCATAAAGGAAAACATTGCTAATCCCCTCATCCCAGAGTTTCCATTTATTATCTGAAGTATACAACCATGGATAATCACTTAGATTATAAAATTTATTTTTATTATTTGGCAAGACTAGCTCTGGATTTTGTGCTAAAAGTTCATAAAAAAATTCTATCTGTTGAGAATTATAATTTTTATTAAAATTGAATTTTTTCAATGCAAAAGCGAAATCATGCTCATCAATAATTCTAATAGATAACTCTTTTTTTATCAATTCTATAAAATTAGTTTTTTCAATCAGCTCTATATTAATCCAATTTTTTTTGTTCCATAATTTATTTAAAACATTTTTAGGTATGAGATCTAGCAACAATTTATTTCTGGGGAAAGCAACTAGTGAATGATGATAATATTTATTATCATTTGTTAAAATAGAATTATCATTTTTAAGAAAATCAATCCACTGCTCGAGCCATAATTTCTCAATAGGATGCTCACTAAAAGATAAAGAAAAAGCCTCATATAAATCGGGAGTTAATAAATTTCTATTACATAACTCTTTTAGAAAATTTGTGAATAATTTTTTCAGTTGATTCAATAAAACTTTATTCTCATTAATAGCCGAATTATCCCATGGTATCTGCTCGCGAGTAGGTGTGGTCGTAAAAAACCCATGCACAATAAAAGGCAAATGCAATATCTCTCTAGTAGGGAAAAAAACAAAAAGTGGATTAGCAATATATAGCTTTTCTAAGGATAGAGCTAAAGATAATTTTTTTTGATTATTATTAATTTTACTAATGACCAAATACTTTTCATCAGCTAGAGCCTCTGTCATATTAGTAGATAGAATTACGATTTTACTATCATCAGTATTGATTTTTTCTATAAAAAATTTTTCGCGAGTATCGTTATTAATGATTTCGATTTTATTAATATAATTTAAAAAAAGAATAAATCTATAGTCCCAGGCTTTTACTCTATCCCATAAATCTGCAGCAGAAATATTTTTTTTAAAAGGGAATTTAAATAAGGTAGTATATGGTTGCAGAATATCAATAGGATCGATAGCTTCTAATAATTCAAAATCTCGAATAACGAAATGAAAGCCATTAGAATGTATCTCAGGAGTATCAGTAATGCCAAATACAGAACGAAAACCAATACCAAATTTTCCAATTTTATTAATATTGCTCAATTGCTTTTTAGTAGATCTCCCATAAGTAGTAATAGCAATTAAATCATCTTCATTGAAAGGATCCCCATTATGATAAATAGCTATGTTATCTTTCTCAAATTGTATTATCATTTTGCCTTGTCTGGCAATTCTAGCACAAGCATCCTCAGCATTTTGCACTATTTCATCCAAAAAATGAACAGGATCTGCATACAGAGAAGATAAAATTTCTGCATAGCGATTGCCCTTATCTTTATTAGCTTTTATTACTTCACGAGTCAAAGAAATATATTCTTGTAAATTATTGAATTTTTTGGGCATTACAAAACTTTATCTTTAGCAAAATTATTAAAAAAAGGCATTATAAAAAAGTTTTTGAATTAGGAGTTTAAGGGGTCAGTAGTTGATTAGTTGATTAGTTGATGAGTGATGAGTGACGGGGAGACTGGGAGAAGGGGAGAATAGGTGATGAGTGATAG
>JASEGF010000112.1 GCA_030017935.1 Bacteroidales bacterium
ATAATAATCCACGAAATCTAAAACATACAGGCCTCGAGAATCTGTAATAGGAAAATTTTCTTTAAAAACTTTAAATAATCCTTCATTTTTTCTATTTTCGGGAGTTGTCTCCAATTGGAAAAAATCCTTAAACGATTGTAATTGAACTTCTAAAAGATCTGGACTTTCGTATTGTAAGGATTTACCAAACTTGATTCTTTCTTTCATATTTTTTAGAATCTCTGATTTTTTATTAAATTTCTTTTTTAAAAAATAATACTTTTTTTGTTGAAAATAATATTAATGATATATGAAAAATATATGAAAAATTTTTTTACGCTTCATTAATTTTTCTAAAAAATTTATAATTATAAAATAAAATTTTGATTAAACAAATACATTAAAATTATTTATTAAAAATAATCAAAAGATCAGCCTGAACAATTAAAAAATTGCTCAGACTGATACAAAAATGAGTAAGTATAGACATTTTACTTAATTTCAACTTCAGCGCCTGCTTCTTCTAAAGATTTTTTCAATGCATCAGCTTCTTCTTTTGAAATTTTTTCTTTGATAGGCTTAGGAGCTGTATCTACTAATTCTTTAGCTTCTTTAAGGCCTAGTCCAGTCATTTCTTTAACTAATTTAACAACAGCTAATTTTTGAGGACCTGCTGCTTTTAAAATTACATCAAATTCTGTTTGTTCTTCTTGAGCAGCGGCTGCACTGCCTTCACTAACACCACCAGCGACCATTACTGGAGCAGCAGCTGGTTCAATGTTATATTTTTCTTTTAAAATTGTAAGAAGATCATTAACTTCTTTTACGGTCAGGTTTACTAACTGTTCCGCTAATACTTCAATATCTGCCATTTTATAATTTTTTTTAGGTTAAACAAAAATTTATTCTTTTTCTGCTAGGGTTTTTAATACGCCAGCAATTTTTTGTCCTTGACCTTGCAAGGATGATAATAATTTATTAAATGGATTATTAAGAGCTAATGCTACATCTGCAATAAGTTCTTCACGAGTTTTTAGAGTAGCTAAAGTATTTAATTGATTATCGCCAATAAAGACTACACCTTCTATAAAAGCACCTTTGAGAATAGGTTTATCAGAATTTTCTCTAAATTTTTTAATCAATTTAGCAGGTGCATTATTAGGTGTATGGCCATACATAATAGCAGTAGGTCCATTAAGTATAGGATACATTTCAGAATAATCCTTATTACTACTAAGCATTGCTTTATATAACAAAGTATTTTTGACAACTTGTAGTCTAATATTTTCTTTAAAACATCTAGACCTCAAGAGAAATGTATCTACAGAATTTAGTCCGCTAATATCAACTACATAGATATAATCATAATTATTTACTAGCTCTATTAATTCATCTAATAAAATTTGCTTTTCTTCTCTTTTCATAACATTTAAGAGTTAAACAATAGATTTAGGATCGATTTTTACACTAGGACTCATCGTACTGGAAGCAGTAATTTTTTTAATATAAGTACCTTTAGCAGCAGGTGGTTTTAGTTTCATTACAGTACTAAGTAATTCTTTAGCATTATCAACTAGTTTTTCTGGGTCGAAGGACACTTTTCCTATTTGAGAATGAATAATACCATATTTATCTACTTTGAAATCCACTTTACCACTTTTAGCAGCAGTAACAGCTTTGCCTACATCCATAGTAACAGTACCAGTTTTAGGATTAGGCATGAGTCCACGTGGTCCAAGAATTTTACCTAAGGGGCCGATTTTAGGCATTACATCGGGAGTACAAATAATCACATCTACATCTGTCCAACCAGATTTGATTTTATCAATGTACTCTTCGAGACCGACATAGTCTGCACCGGCTTCTTTAGCTTCATTTTCTTTATCAGGTCCACATAGTACTAAAACTCGAACATTTTTTCCTGTACCGTGAGGAAGCATCACAGTACCTCTAACCATTTGGTCAGATTTGCGAGGATCTACACCTAAGACTATGTCTAGATCGACGGAAGCATCGAAATTAGTATAAGTAATTTCTTTGACGATCTTCATAGCATCGGCTAGGTTATAGAGTGCGTTTTTATCATATTTAGCCAGGGCGGCTTTTCTTTTTTTAGGTATTTTAGCCATGGTTCTTTAATTTTAAAATGAATAATTAGAAAGGAGCATTACCTGTAACAGTTATACCCATGCTATTAGCTGTACCAGCAATAGTTTTCATAGCAGATTCTATTGTAAAACAATTTAAATCTACCATTTTATCTTGGGCAATTTGTTTAATTTGATCCCAGGAAACCTTTCCTACTTTAACTCTATTAGGTTCAGCGGAACCTTTTTGGATTTTAGCAGCTTCCATTAGTTGAACCACGACTGGAGGAGTTTTTACTACAAAATCGAAGCTTTTATTAGCATACACTGTAATAATAACAGGTAATAATTTACCAGCTTGATTTTGAGTACGAGCATTAAATTGCTTACAAAACTCAGTAATATTTAAACCCTTAGATCCAAGGGCAGGTCCAATCGGTGGAGCTGGATTAGCTGCACCTCCCTTAATTTGTAATTTAATAATTCCAACTACTTCTTTTGCCATTATTTTATTTTTTATTTACGATTCTTTTTCTACTTGCATATAACTTAATTCCAATAAAGTTTTACGACCAAAAATTTTAACACCAACTTTTAATTTTTTCTTTTCTTCATTAATTTCTTCTACAGTACCTACGAATGAACTGAACGGTCCATCGACGATACGAACATTTTCTCCAACTAAAAATGACAGTTCTATTTCTTCCCCTTTATCATTAAGTTCATCTACTTTACTAAGTATTCTATGTACTTCTGAAGATCTCATTGGAGTAGGATTATCTTTATCTCCGAGAAATCCCAAAACACTAGGAATGCTCTTAATTGTATTGATAATCTCAGCATCTAATATAGCTTCTATCAAAACATATCCAGGAAAATAATTTTTCTCTTTAGTAATTCTTTTCCCTTTACGTATTTGATATACTTTCTCTACGGGTACTAAAACTCTAGGTATATAACTACGAAGATTATTTTTATCGATTTCTATTTCCAAAAGTTCTTTTACTTTTTTCTCTTGTCCTGTAACTGTTCTAATTACATACCATTTATGGAGATTATCATCTTTTTCGGGCATCATTATTATAGATTAATAATTTTTTAATAAATAAAACTAACTAAACCCTGACTAGCAAGATCCATAACTAAAATAACAATAGATATAATTAGTGAAGCTACAGCCACTACGATAGAACTTTCTATTAACTCATCCCAAGATGGCCAAGTAACTTTATGTAAAAATTCATCTCTAACCTCTTTTAATTGTCTTAAAAATTTTTTCATAACTAAAAAATTAATCAACGCGGGCGGGAAGACTCGAACTCCCAGCCAATGGTTTTGGAGACCACTACTCTACCAATTGAGCTACACCCGCAAATTATGTAAACTAACTAAAAATCAATCTAAAATTTCAGTTACTTGACCAGCACCTACAGTTCTACCACCTTCACGTATAGCAAATCTAAGACCTTTATTCATTGCGATAGGATAGATCAGATCTACTTGAATAGTAATATTATCACCAGGTAAAACCATTTCTACACCATCTGGTAAATTAATTTCGCCAGTTACATCAGTAGTGCGGAAATAGAATTGTGGACGATAGTGATTTTTAAAAGGAGTATGACGGCCACCTTCTTCTTTTTTAAGAATATACACTTCAGCTTTAAATTTTTTATGAGGATGTATACTGCCTGGTTTAGCAATAACCATGCCACGTTTGATTTCATCTTTGTCTATACCTCTTAGAAGTAATCCTACATTATCTCCAGCTTCGCCACGATCTAATATTTTACGGAACATTTCTACACCGGTAACAACACTTTTTAGTTTTTCTTCACTAAGTCCAACGATTTCAACAGGATCACCAGTATTAATAACTCCTTGTTCTATACGGCCAGTAGCTACAGTACCACGACCTGTGATAGAGAAAATATCTTCTACAGGCATTAAAAAGTCTTTATCAATATCTCTAACAGGAAGAGGGATAAAATTATCAACAGCGTCCATTAATTCAAGAACTTTTTCTACCCATTGAGGTTCACGATTTAGAGCACCTAATGCAGATCCACGAATTACAGGAGCATTATCTCCATCATAACCGTAGAAATTTAATAAATCACGAATATCCATTTCTACTAAATCGAGAAGCTCTGGGTCATCTACTAGGTCTACTTTATTCATGAAAACTACAATAGCAGGGACACCTACCTGGTGAGCTAACAAGATATGTTCACGTGTTTGAGGCATAGGACCATCAGTAGCAGCTACGACAAGAATAGCACCATCCATTTGAGCAGCACCAGTTACCATATTTTTAATATAGTCAGCGTGACCTGGACAGTCTATATGAGCATAGTGACGATTTTCTGTTTCATATTCAATATGAGAAGTATTGATAGTAATACCACGTTCTTTTTCCTCAGGAGCATTATCAATATCATAAAAGCTTTTTGCTTGAGCAAAACCTTTCTCAGCTAGTATTTGGGTGATAGCAGCTGTTAATGTTGTTTTACCATGGTCTATATGTCCTATTGTACCGACATTGACATGAGGTTTTTTGCGTTCAAATTTTTCTTTTGCCATGTTTTTATGTTTTTTGGGTTAATTAAAGCCTTCGGCGAGAGTTGAACTCGCGACCCCTTCCTTACCAAGGAAGTGCTCTACCACTGAGCTACAAAGGCATAAATATCTAAAAAGCGGAAGACGGGGCTCGAACCCGCTACCTAAAGCTTGGAAGGCTTTCGCTCTGCCAGATGAGCTACTTCCGCGAAAAGTGGGGAGGGAAGGATTCGAACCTCCGAAGGCTTAGCCAACAGATTTACAGTCTGCCCCATTTGACCACTCTGGTACCTCCCCATTTACTGAGCCGATAGAGGGACTCGAACCCCCGACCAGCTGATTACAAATCAGCTGCTCTACCAACTGAGCTACATCGGCTTTTTATCACATATTATTATAAAAAACAACCTAAAATTTTAGTTTGCAAAATTATATATTATTTTTCAATTAAAAAAAATTTTTTAATAATTTTTTTTAATATTTTATTTTTCTTTTGTCTTTTCTATTTGCCTACGCAAAGCTTCCACAGCTAAATCTGTTGCTTCTTCGAATGTTTTAGCTTTTTTCGTTGCGAAAAGGTCATTACCAGAAATTACTAATTTTATTTCTGCAATCTTATTCTCTGGTGTAGGTGTATTTTCTAATTTTAAAATTACATCACTGCTAATGATTTCTTGATGAAATTTTGATAGTTTTTTAATTTTTTCGTTAATATATTCATCCAATTTCTTATCTATTTTGAAATGGACAGAATTAATATTCACTTTCATAAAACCTCCTTTTTAAAATTTTGTATTTTTTTAATATTAATTTATGACCTAGGATGCGCCTTTGAATAAACTTTCTTAATATGTTCGATAGAACTATGAGCATATATTTGCGTAGATGCTAAGCTGCTATGTCCTAATAATTCTTTGATAGCATTTAAATCAGCTCCTTCTTGTAATAGATGTGTGGCAAAAGTATGTCTAAGTATATGAGGACTTTTTTGTGAAATATAATTTAAATCACTCAAATAACTATTGACAACTCTATAAACAAATTTATCATATAACTTTTTACCATTTTTTAATAAAAAAAAATTATCATCAATTTGTTTATTTGCAAAAAAATCACTTTTTATGTTTATATAATCAAGGATTAATTTTTTAAAATCATCTGTAAACGGGATGTATCGCTCCTTATTCCTTTTGCCTAGCACCTTAATAGTTTTTCTATATAAATCGATATCTTCATTTTTTAAATTTACCAATTCAGATCTACGCATACCAGTTTGATAAAGCATCTCAATAATCAAAATATTTCTTATAGGTTCAAAATCACTTGTAGCATTATTTTCAAAATCTTCATTTAGTATATCTACATTCAAATCTTTAGATTTAACATATTGAGGTATACGTTTAGGTATTTTAGGTTTAGAGATATTATTCACTGGATTTTGGGGAATAATATTTTTATTTACCAAAAAATTATAAAAAGAAGATAAAGCTACGATTTTCCTATTGATAGTAGAAGCCTTCAAATCTGATTCACTTAAAGACATTACCCAATCATTTATATGAATACGTTTGACGTTTATTAGATCTATATCAAAAGTATTTTGAATAAACGCTTTAAAATCATATAAATCAATACTATACGAATGAATAGTATTTGGAGAATATCTTTGATTATTCTCTAAAAAATTCAAATAATC
Organism: Bacteroidales bacterium; assembly: GCA_030017935.1. Classification (GTDB taxonomy): domain Bacteria; phylum Bacteroidota; class Bacteroidia; order Bacteroidales; family DTU049; genus DTU049. The sequence goes on from JASEGF010000112.1 coordinate 6,322, forward strand.
TTTAATATAGTCCATTAAGAAAAAAATTATAAACAATTAATGAACTATTTCAAGCATTTAAGCTCTTAGTAATACGTTGTTGTTTATATAAAGATTTAGCTTTTTTTTCTCTTTCCTTTTCTGAAGGTTTCACATAAAATTGTCTAGCTTTCACTTGTTTAGCGACACCTGTTTTTTCAAATTTTCTTTTAAGTTTTTTCAAAGCTTTATCAATGCTATCGCCTTCTTTTAATTCTACTATTAACATATAAATACCTTTTTTTGCAAAATTACATTTTTTTTTTGACATAAAAAAATTTATAATAAAATTTGTTCTATAACATTTTGAGTGGGTAAATTATTTTACCACAAAGGACACAAAGATATTACACAAAGTTCACAAAGTGTCACTTTTAAGCCTTTTAATTCTATTATTCTCTGTGTTCTTTGTGCCTTCTTTGAGAACTTTGTGGTTAATATTTAACTGTCTAATAATAAATAAAATTCATTATTTAATTTATACCAATATAAAACGTTATAGAACAAAAAATTTTAATTTTGC
>JASEGF010000113.1 GCA_030017935.1 Bacteroidales bacterium
AGTACTATCCCTTTATCCTAATATGCTAATAGAGAACGCGCTAAGTAGGAAATTTTAATTTATTGAAATAACGTTTAGATAAAAGATTTTTTTTGGTAATAGTAGTGAGTAGATAGTATATAGTAGAAAGTAGTAAGTTATGCTAATGCTCATACTTATATCTATGTTGCTTGTCTTAACCAGGATTTTGGGATTAAAGGATTTTGGGATTTTGTTTTTCAGGGCTAAAGCCCATTTATCTCTCTTTTGTACTCCCTGACCTAAAGGTCATGGTTAATAAACTACTTTTTGTGAACTTTGTGTAATTATCTTGGTGCTCTTTGTGGTAAAATAATTTACCAACAATAAACGATATAGAATAAAAAATTAATATCAATTATGATTAAAATGTAAAAAAAACTCATTAACTTTGCAATTCAAAAAATTCTAATGTTATGGAAAAGAAGAAAAGAGTTTATGTATTTGGGAAAAAATCAGCTGAAGGTGCAGCTAATTTAAAAGATTTACTAGGTGGTAAAGGTGCAAATTTAGCAGAGATGGACTTACTAGGGTTACCAGTACCTCCAGGTTTTACTATTTCTACTGAGGCATGTACTGAATATTACGCTTTGGGCAAAAATCAATTATTCGAAATATTAAAAGATGAGGTAGAGCAGGGCTTGAAGCATATAGAAAAAATTTTAAATGCAAAATTCGGTGATCCTACTAATCCTTTATTAGTATCAGTACGTTCAGGAGCTAGAGTATCGATGCCTGGAATGATGGAGACTATATTGAATGTTGGATTAAATGACATTACTCGCGAAGGATTAATCAAAAAAACTAATAATCCACGTTTCGTTTATGATTCACAACGTCGTCTAATTCAGATGTATAGCGATGTAGTTATGGAAAAAGCTGCTGGTATAGAACCAGAAGAAGGCAAAGGCATTCGTCAACAATTGGAAGCTGAATTAGAAAAAATAAAACAACAAAAAGGTGTTAAAAATGATGTAGAGCTCGATGCTGATGATTTGAAAAAATTAGTAGATATTTATCGTGCTAAAGTTAAAGAAGTTCTAGGAAAACCTTTCCCAGAAGATCCAATGGAGCAATTATGGGGTGCAATATTTGCTGTTTTCCAAAGTTGGAATGGCAAAAGAGCAGTGTCATATAGAAGGATTGAAGGTATTCCAGACGATTGGGGAACAGCTGTTACAGTACAATCTATGGTCTTTGGAAATATGGGTGATGATTCAGCTACTGGTGTAGCTTTCACTCGTAACCCCGCTACTGGTGAGAATATGTTCTATGGCGAATGGCTACCTAATGCTCAAGGCGAGGATGTAGTCGCTGGTATTCGCACTCCTTATCCTCTGAATGAAGCTACCAAATCTGAACATAATAAACATTTACCATCACTAGAAACATCTATGCCAGAGATTTATAAACAATTAGTTGATATTCGTAATACTCTGGAAAATCACTATAAAGATATGCTAGACATAGAGTTTACCATTCAAGAGCGCAATCTGTGGATGCTACAATGTCGTGTAGGCAAACGTAATGGTATAGCTGCTGTGCGTATGGCATTAGATATGCTTGATGAAAAACTTATTGACGAAAAAACTGCTCTTTTACGCGTAAAACCAAATCAATTAGATGAATTATTACATCCATTATTAGATCCTAATAGTGAATCAAAAGCAAAAATTATCGCTCATGGCCTTCCAGCTGGTCCAGGTGGTGCTTTTGGCAAAATAGTTTTCTCATCTAAAGATGCTGTAGAGTGGGCTGCAAAAGGTGAACAAGTTATATTAGTACGTGAAGAAACTAATCCAGAAGATATAGATGGTATGCGTGCTGCTGCTGCTATTTTAACTGCTCGCGGTGGTATGACTAGTCATGCTGCTCTAGTAGCTCGTGGATGGGGTAAATGTTGTATAGTAGGTGCTAGCGACGTAGAAATTAATATACAGAAAAAAGAAATGCATTCTGCGGTTGGAGTGTATAGAGAAGGTGATGTCATTTCATTGAATGGTACTAAAGGATTAGTTTATGAAGGTCAGCTATCTACCATTAGTCCTGCAGAGAATCCTTATTTTATTAAATTTATGAAATTAGTTGATAAATATAGGGTACTGCGTGTACGTACTAATGCTGATACTCCCGATGATGCTAAAACAGCTTTGGATTTCGGTGCAGAAGGTATAGGACTTTTCAGAACAGAGCATATGTTTTATGGTAAAGGTGGTGAAAAACCTCTTTTTATATTACGTAAAATGATTATTAGCAATAATGAAACTGAAAGACGTAGAGCTTTGGATGAACTATTTCCTTTTGTGAAAGAAGATATCAAAAATACCCTGAAAGTAATGGATGGGTTACCAGTTACTATTCGTACTTTAGATCCTCCACTGCATGAATTTATTCCTAAAAATCTCGAAGCTCGTGAGCGATTAGCTAAGGAATTAAATATTACAATAGAAGAATTAAATAATAGAGCTGAGCAGTTACATGAAAATAACCCTATGATGGGACATCGTGGCGTTAGATTAGGCATTAGTTACCCAGAAATTACTGAAATGCAGGTGAGAGCTATTTTAGAGGCTGCTGCTGAATTAGTAAAAGAAGGTAAAAATCCTAAACCAGAAATAATGATCCCTGTTACTATCAATGAAAATGAACTAAAACATCAAAATGAGATTGTAAAAAAAGTCTATGAAGAAGTAAAAACTAAATATGAGCTCAATGAACTTCATTACGAATTTGGTACAATGATAGAAATACCTAGAGCTGCATTACGTGCTGATGAAATGGCTAAATATGCCGAATTCTTTAGTTTCGGTACTAATGATCTCACTCAATTAACTTTCGCTTTTTCTCGTGATGATGTAGGATCTTTCTTACAAGATTATTTGGATAAAAAAATTATTAAATTTGATCCTTTCCAAATCATCGATAGAGAGAGCGTGGGTGAGCTGATGAAAATAGCTGTAGAACGTGGTAAAGCTACTCGTCCTAATATACATTTGGGCATATGTGGAGAGCATGGTGGAGAACCATCTTCAGTAGAATTTTGTCATATGCTTGGTCTAACATATGTTAGCTGTAGCCCCTATCGTGTGCCTATTGCTAAGTTAGCTGCTGCTCAAGCTGCTGTGAAAGAATAAATAATTTAAAAATAAATATTGATAACCGGAGTTTACATAACTCTGGTTATCTTTTGATTTATAAATAATTATAAAAAATAAATAATATGGGAAAATTGATAATGGCTGCATTCGGTGGTAATGCTCTGCTGAGAGGTGACCAAAAAGGTTACTATGATGAGCAAATACAAAATGCTACTGATACTTGCGAAAATTTAATTCCAATTATCGAACGTGGGCATAATCTTGTTATCACACATGGTAATGGTCCTCAAGTAGGAAATGTACTTCTACAAAATGAAGCTGGTGAAAGTAAATATGGCATACCAGCCCTTCCTATGCATGTATGTGTAGCTGAAACTCAAGGACACATTGGCTACCTTATAGAACAAGCTTTCAAAAATGTGTTGTTAAAACACGGTATAGAAAAAAATATTATCAGCGTAGTCACCCAAGTGATTGTTGATAAAAATGATCCAGCTTTTGCTAATCCTACTAAACCAGTCGGTCCTTATTATTCTAAAGAAGAAGCTGATATTTTACAACATAAATTTAATTGGTCTTTCAAAGCAGATCCTCGCGGAAGAGGTTTTCGTAGAGTGGTTCCCAGTCCTAAACCAATAGAAATTCTAAATTGGCCTATCATAGAGCAATTAGCTAAGGCTGGTAATATAGTAATAGCAGCTGGTGGTGGTGGTATACCAGTTATTAAAAATGATGATGGATCTCTAATGGGAGTTGATGCTGTTATCGATAAAGATTTAGCTGCTGCTACTCTTGCCGTTAAAATAAATGCTGATGAATTTTTTATTCTCACAGATATTTCAAATGCTTATCTGAACTTTAATAAACCTAATCAAGTAAAACTAAACAAAGTATCAGCTAAAGAAATGAAAAAGTATTTAGAAGAAGGACATTTCGCAGATGGTAGCATGGGACCAAAAATAAAAGCTGGCCTTTATTTTATCGAAAATGGTGGTAATGATGTTTTAATAACTGATGCTAATAATCTAAAAAATCCAGATGCTGGCACAGTGATTTTAAAAGATTAATATTTTTTCTACCTTTTTTTTACAATTTGCACAGAGAGTATTTCTGTGCCTACTACTATGATTATACCTGCTATAATTAAAAGTATTGATATCCAAAACTGAGTATCTATTTCTGGTAAAAAATATTGATATTTAATGATGTAGGGTTTAAAATTAATTAATTGTCCATTAGCATCTATTAATGCTCCAAATTTATTTTGTAATAATAATCCATAAGTGTAATCGATACTATATTTCCAAGGCCATATTAATGCTAATGATCCAATTACAAACCCAGATAGTAAACTTAATATTTGATTGTAATATTTTTTAAGTAATAAAGATATAAAATAAGAAACTATTATTAGCCCAAGGATAGAACCTATTAAAAAAGGTATTAAAATTCTAAGATTTAAAGTAGTAACAGCATCTAGCATGATAAGTTTATAATTACCAAGTAATAATAATAAATATGAACCCGATATACCTGGCAATACCATCCCAGAAGTACTGACTATTCCACAAAATAAAATGTAAAATAAATTATCATTTTCATTAATAGGTTTCAAAAAAACCATTATCACAGGAATAGATATTCCGATTAATAATAGTAGCCAATCCCACAATTTCATTTTGTTTAATTTTTTAACAATTAGCCATGACGACCCAATTATTAAGCCAAAGAAAAATGCCCAAGTGTATATAGGATAATGAAGAAATAAATATTGTAAAAGAAAAGCAATAGTAAACAATGCTATAAGTACACCAGTGAAAACTTGTAATAAAAAATATAAATCTATATAATTAATCAGTTCTTTTATCTTGCCAGTAAATAATAATTTTAAAGCAGTAAAATTCAAATTTTTTAGAGAATTTATAAATCTCTCATAAATATTTGTTATAAGAGCTATAGTACCACCTGATACTCCTGGGATTACATTAGCCGCACCCATAGCTAAGCCTTTTAAAATCAACATATAATCTATCATAAGGTCAAAAATATTTTTAGCAAAATTCACTAAAATTTTTGATATTTTAAAATAAAAATTTATAAGAATTCAAGGTATAAAATTCATATTTATATATATGATATGTGATAAGATATGATAAATAAAATAATAAATTATTTGTAAATTTGTAAATATGGATTTAGAAGAATTTAATATATATAAACGTATTAACGAAGGCGAAGGGCAACAATTAGATTTTAAATTTGCCATTACAGATAGTAAAAAAATTGCTAGATCTATGGCTGCTTTTGCAAACTCTGATGGTGGTATATTATTGATAGGTGTTAAAGATAACGGAAAAATAGTAGGTATCAAAACGGAAGAAGAATATTACATGATAGAGGTTGCTGCACAACTACATTGTAAACCACCAGTCAATTATGAGGTAATAACTCACACGATAAACAATAAAGAAATATTAGAAGTTGTCATATTCGCATCGCCAGATGAATTAGTGTATACATTGGATGAACACGAAAGTATGACTGTTTACATAAGATATAAAGATAAAAATTGTGTAGCAAGCAATCTCTACATAGATGTATGGAATGCTAAACATAACAATGAAATAGTCAGTATAGAGAATGTAATAGATATTAAAGAAAAATTAAATAATTTTCCGAATAGAGATTCATTCACATTAAAAGAGATACAAAACTTTTTAAAAATAGATTACAATGAATGTTATGAACTATTATTTAAGTTAATAATATTAGGATTGGTAGATTTCACATATGATGATGAGGGAGAGAAGTATAAGTTTGTAAATTATTAAATGAAAGGGAATGTTATAATTAACATTTTTATGTTATATTTTAAATATTTTATTATTTAATTAAAATTTATTAATTTTATTGAAAATTTTATAATTATGAAAGAATTAATAGAAAACATCGATAAATACTTGGCTATGCCAAAGGATCACAAGCGAGATTTTCTGGATCTGCTATATCAATATCTCGTAAATAACAATGCTAATGCTGTAGATTATCAAAAAGTAAAAATCCAATCTACCGCAGCCATCTGTCCAGACTGCAGAAGCGAGAATGTCATCAAAGCTGGCAAAAGAAATGGCAGACAAGTTTACAAATGTAAAACCTGCGGTTATCAATTCCGCGAGACTGCTCGCACCTTTGTCTATCGCATGCGAAAATATCCATTAATGCTCGATTATATGAGATGTATGCTAGAGGGTAAAAGTCTGCGAGTATGTGCTGATGAGGTTGGCATATGCCTGAAAACAAGCTTCGAATGGCGACACAAAATATTAGCTGCAATAAGAGCATTAGAAGGTGGAATAAGCTTCTCTGGTATTGTAGAAGCTGATGAACTGTTAATGAAATATTCAGAAAAAGGTAGGAAATTTAAAAGTAAAGAAGAATATCGACGAGCTAAAAAGAAAAAACATCCCAAGGTAGCAGTATTAGTTGTAACTGACAGAGAAGGTAATTTGCTTTTCAAACAAGTTGGTGAGAAAAAAGTAAAAAATGAGCAATTGAGAGAAGAGCTAAAGAATAGATTGTCAGAAAACAATCTGATATGTGTGAAGCCAAAGAAAGAGTTCAGAAAAGCTGTGAAAAGTTTACAAAGTAAAAAAGTGATAGTAAACAAAAGACAG
>JASEGF010000114.1:0-3029 GCA_030017935.1 Bacteroidales bacterium
TCATCTGAAACCACATCAACTACAAATAAGGGAGAAAAGAATAGTCCTAAAAAAACCGAAGCTATTAAAGATGAAAGCATTTCTACTATTAGTAAATATGAAGCTAAATGGGGAGTAGATCTACCTGATGATGCAGATACTAATTTAATTAAAGAAATAGATAGCTGGCTGGGAGTACCATATAAATATGGTGGTAAAGATAAATCAGGTACCGATTGTAGTGGTATGGTGTATTCAATTTATAATAATGTTTATAGTTTTTCACTAAATAGATCTGCATATGACATTATTCAAAATGTAATAAAAGTTCCTATAGAAGAAGCTAAATTTGGAGATCTAATATTTTTTAAAATAAATAAGAATCGTGTTTCTCACGTGGGAATTTATCTTGGAGATAAAAAATTTATACATGCAAGTACTCAACTAGGTGTACGTATAGATTCTCTAGAAATGCCATACTACAGAGATAGATTTTATATGACTGGCAGAATAAAAGACGAATTACTAAAAAAAGATGTAGTCGATAAAAGTAAAGATCTATAAAAAAATCATCTTATAAAATCTATCTTTTTCAACCATAAAAAGAATCAAAGAATATTCTCCACTTGAGAAAATACTTGTAAGTGTTTAATATTTTAAACCCATTACAAAATTGCTTCTATCATGAACTGATTGTTTGTTTTATGATAAATCATTTACGATATAATATGTTTACAAAATTAATAAGTTATGATTATTCTTTAGAAAATAGAAATTATTAGCAAATTATGTATTTTAGGTCATTACAAAAGTTTAAATTTTTATATAGCAGTATAATTTTAGTAATTTTGTAAAAAATAAATTTATATGCTTACAGGTAAAAAAATTATCGAGTGTGTACCCAATTTCAGTGAAGGGAGAGATATGAATGTTATCAATCAAATCACAGCAGAAATTAAAAATACTGAAGGTGTGAAACTTTTAGATGTAGATCCAGGAGCTACTACTAATAGGACTGTAGTTACTTTTGCTGGAGAACCAGATGCTGTCGTCGAAGCTGCTTTTAAAGCTGTCAAAAAAGCTACTGAACTAATAGATATGTCTAAACATAAAGGTGCTCATCCTCGCTTTGGTGCTACTGATGTTTGCCCATTAGTGCCAGTGGCTAATATTACTATGCAGGAGGTTATAGAATATGCTAATAAATTAGGCAAAAGAATAGGAGAGGAGCTTGGCATACCTGTTTATTTATATGAATTTGCTGCTAAAAGTGAAGATAGACGTAATCTAGCTAATGTAAGATCTGGAGAATATGAAGGTCTTGAAAAAAAATTAAAAGATCCTTTATGGCAACCAGATTTTGGCCCAGCAAAGTTTTTACCTAAAACGGGAGCTATAGCTGTAGGTGCTCGTAATTTCCTCGTAGCTATTAATTATAACCTTAACACCACTTCTGTGCGTAGAGCTAATGCTATTGCTTTTGATGTTCGAGAAAAGGGGAGACCTATGCGTAAAGGTAATCCTATAACTGGCGAAATAGTTAAAGATGAAAATGGTAACACTATTTATATTCCAGGAACGCTAAAAGCTACTAAAGCTATTGGTTGGTTTATCGAGGAATATGGTATAGCTCAAGTGTCAATGAATATTACTGACATTTCTGTTACTCCTGTTCATATAGCTTTTGATGAGGTTAGCGAAAAAGCTAGACTTCGTGGCATCAGGGTAACAGGAGCTGAGATTGTGGGTCTCATTCCTAAATCTGTTCTTATAGATGCAGGTAAATATTTTCTTAAAAAACAACAACGTTCTACTGGCGTTTCAGAAGATGAATTGATAAAAATTGCCGTCAAATCTATGGGGTTAGATGATTTGAAACCTTTTGATGCTCAAAATAAAGTTATAGAATTTTTATTAGCTAAAGATGAACCTGCACCGAAATTGATAAATATGACTATAAGTGAATTTGCTGATGAGACTGCTAGCGAATCGCCTGCTCCTGGTGGTGGATCTATATCTGCTTATGTAGGTGCTCTAGGTGCCGCTCTAGCGACTATGGTTGCTAATCTCAGCTCTCATAAACCAGGTTGGGATGATAAATGGGAAGAGTTTAGTAATTTCGCAGAGGAAGGTCAAAAAATCAAAGACGAATTAGTACAACTTTTAGAAGAAGATACTAATGCTTTTAATAAAGTAATGGACGCTTTTGGTTTACCCAAAGATAATGATGAGCAAAAAAATATTAGAAGGCAAGCCATAGAAGAAGCTACACGCTATGCTACTGAGATCCCTTATCGCACTATGAAAACTGCTACTATGGCTATTCCATTATGTAAAAAAATGGCAGAAATAGGAAATCCTAATTCTATTTCTGATGCTGGCGTGGGTGCTATATGTTGCTTGACTGCTATTAAAGGTGCCTATCTAAATGTACTCATTAATGTTGCTGGGCTTAAAGATAAAAGCTGGGCAGATAATATTTTATCAGATGCTTCACAAATATTAGAAAATGCTCAAAATGAGGTTAATGCTATTTATGATTTTGTTTTAAATATGATTAAATAAATTATTATTTTTGCAATTAAAAAAGATTTATGAAATTATTAGAAAATAAAACTGCTGTGATTACAGGTGCAGCTCGTGGCATAGGAAGAGCTATCGCAGAAAAATTCGCTCTTAATGGTGCTAATGTCATAATTACTGACCTTGCTATTAATGCAGATGTAGAAAATTTTATAGATGAATTACAAAAAAAATATAATATTAAAGCTAAAGCTTATGCCTTTGATGTTAGTGATTTTAAGGCTTGCCAAGATTTCACCGAGGAACTTTTAAAAGATTTCACCACGATTGATATTTTAGTAAATAATGCTGGCATTACTAGAGATAATCTTTTACTTCGTATGAGTGAGCAAGATTGGAATATGGTGATACAAGTAAATCTAAAATCTGTTTTTAATATGACTAAAGCACTATTGCAACATTTTATGAAAAATCGCTCTGGTTCAATCATAAATATGGCAAGTGTAGTAGGTATAGGTGGTAATGCA
>JASEGF010000114.1:3039-6790 GCA_030017935.1 Bacteroidales bacterium
AGCGCATCCAAAGCTGGTATTATCGGTTTTACTAAAAGTATAGCGCAAGAAATAGGATCTCGTAATATTCGCTGCAATGCTATTGCTCCTGGTTTTATTGAAACTCCTATGACTGCTCAGCTACCTGATGATATTAGAAAAGATTGGATGAATAAAATTCCACTAAAAAGAGGCGGTACTCCAGATGATGTTGCTAATGTAGCACTATTTTTAGCTAGTGATTTAGCTAGTTATGTTAGTGGACAAGTGATAAATGTATGCGGTGGCATGCGTATGTGAGACATTCATTCGTGATTTTTTCTATTTTATAACTATTTTATGATAAATAATAGTATATTTTTTAGTTTTTTTAGTTAATAATAAAACTGTGATAAAAACTTTTTCTTATTCATTTAATTTTGTTTTAATAGCTAATCAATGAAAATCATACTACCTTATAGTCCTTGGTGGTTATTATTAATCGCTGCTATATCAGTAGGATTAGCTATGCTACTGTATTTCAAAAATCCTTATGATATTCTATCTTCTGTATGGAAAAAAATATTAATAGTTACTCGTAGCATTGCATTTTTTTTACTATTTTTTTTACTTTTATCTCCTTTTTTTGAAAAAAATAAAAAAATAATTTATCCTCCAGAAATAATCACTCTCATTGATAACTCTCAATCTATAAAGATAGATCCTTTATATACCTCCGTGGAATCTACAATAAAGGAACTTCTCAATAAACATTCTAAAAATATATTATTTGATAATTATTCTTTTTCAGATAAGATATCAAATGATTTAACATTATCTTTTGAGGGGAAAGCTACTAATATATTCGATGCATTGCAGTTAGCATTAAGACAAGCAAACGAAAAAGAAAATATAAAAGCTATTTTATTATTTACTGATGGTATAAATACTCAAAATAATGACCCTCATTTGTTATTCAGTCAAATGAAAGTGCCAATTTATACGATAGGATTAGGAGATACTACGATACATACAGATTTGCAAGTTAGCAAAATTCAATGTAATGACAAAATACCTATCGGTAGCACTTTCCCCATCGAGGTAGTAATAAATGCTAAACAAGCTAAAGGTAAATCATCAAAACTTCAGATTTTTTTGGATAATGAGCTAATATATAATGAAATTATTAATATAAATTATGATAATTTTTCTAAAATAATAACGATACAATCAAAAGCTAATAATGAAGGACTACATAGAATTAAAGTAATGTGGGATAGAATAGATGAAGAAAAAAATATTATTAATAATACTGCGGTTAAAACAATAGAAATTATTAAACAAAAATATAAAATAGGAATTTTATCATGTTCTACTCATCCAGATATAGGTGCTATCAATAGAGCTCTCAGTGGAATATTATTAAATGAAGTGCAATTAATCAGACCTGGCAAAGATCAGATACCAAATGATTTAGATGTTTTAATAATTTATCAACTCAATAGCAATTGTCTAAGCAAGCAAAATATAGAACAGTTAAAGACATCTCCTACTCCCATATGGCTTTTCATAGGTACTCAAACTCAGATACCACTATCCACATCATTTGTACCATGGATAGGTAATTTAGTTAATAGTAGTTACATAGAATCACAAGTGAAAGTAAATGAACAATTTCCATATTTTCAGTTATCTAATGATGAAATAAATTTTTTCGAAAATGCACCACCTATTATCACATTATATCCTCGAAATATTGTTAATAACAAATTTCCTATAATCTTTTATCAAAAAATTGGCAACGTTACTAGTAATAATCCTGTGATGTTTTTTTATCAGTTAAACAATAAAAATATTGCAGTTTTTATAGGAGAGGGTATTTGGAGATGGCGTCTAGATGCTTTAAAAAATAATTCCAATGTTTTTGACGCATGGGTAACAAAAATTATAAATTACTTATTAAGTACTAGTAATAAAGATAGATTTAGAATTATAACAGAATCAATATACCAAAGTACTGAAACTATTAATCTACAAGCAGAATTATTAAACCAGAGCGGTGAACTCATTAATTCACCTGATATTGAAATTACTATTAATTCTGATAAAGGATTTTTGGGTAAATTTTTCTTTTCTAGAACAGGTAATTCTTATACATTGTCTTTAGGTCAATTACCACCAGCTACATACACATACTCGGCTACAGCTTTATTAAAAGACAATCCGTTGACAACTAAAGGTACCTTCACCGTTGAACAGTCTGATATAGAAATGCAAAATTTAACTGCTGATCATAATTTATTAAAAGAAATTTCTAGATTCTCAGGAGGTAGATTTTTTACTTTTACTAATTTAGATTCTTTGGATAAAATTTTACTATCAGAACAAATAAATCAAACATATTACACTATAGAAAAAACTACCATCCCTCTTATACAATCCTGGATTTATCTAATCATAATAATTGCATTATTATCGTTCGAATGGTTCATCAGAAAATATATGGGAGGATATTGATAAATACTTGATTTATGATGCATTTTTGTTAAAAACATGTAAAAGTACGTTACTGCATTTTCTAAAATTTTTTTAAAAAAGTTTCATTATCATAAAATGTAAATAATTTAATTTATTTTTGTAAAAAAAATGAAATTAGCAGTAGTAGGAGCCACAGGACTTGTTGGTAGAGAAATTATTAAAGTATTAGAAGAAAAACAAATAGAAATATCCGAATTCTATCCAGTAGCATCAGAACGTTCAAAAGATAAAGTTATTCTTTATCGAAATAAAGAATATAAATGCATTACACCAGATGATTTATTAACTAAAGATATAGATATTGCAATATTTTCTGCAGGTTCTAGAGTTTCAGAAATATATGCTCCATTATTAGCAGATAAAGGTATATACGTTATAGATAATAGCTCACAATGGAGAATGTATAAAAATATACCGTTGGTTGTACCAGAAATTAATCCCGAAACAATAACTAAAAATACAAAAATTATAGCTAATCCTAATTGTAGTACTATTCAAATGGTATTAGCATTGTCTGGATTACATAAAGAATATAAATTGAAAGAAATAGTGGTAGCTACATATCAAAGTGTTACAGGGTCCGGCATGAAAGGTATTTTGCAATTAGAATCAGAAAAAAAAGGTGAATTAATAAACCGTTATTATCCACATCCAATAGAACAAAATTGCCTTCCACATGCTGGCGATTTTCTCGACAATAGATATACAACTGAAGAAATGAAACTTATAAATGAAACACATAAAATTTTTAATGATTATAGCATACACATATCACCCACAGCAGTTAGAGTACCTGTAGTAGGTGGCCATAGCGAAGCTATACATGCAGTTTTTGAAAAAGAATTAGATATTAAAAATGTTTACGACATTTTAAATAATACACCAGGAGTAAAAGTTTTAGATAAAATTGAAGAATTTGAGTATCCAATGCCAATTTATGCCCGAGGAAGAGATGAAGTATTTGTAGGCAGAATAAGAAAAGATCTTTTCGATGATAAAGCCATAAATATATGGGTGGTAGCAGATAATCTGAGAAAAGGGGCAGCTACAAATGCTGTACAAATAGCTGAATATATAATGGAGAAGATGTGAGGGAGGAAGGAGAGGGGTGGTGGAGGGAGAAGGAGAATTAATTTTTATGTTTTTAAAAATCAAGTTTTTAGATTAAAAATAATCTGTATATTTGCAAAAAAATTATTGTTATGGATAAAATATTTGAAAACCCAACTAAAATATTTTCCCTTACTAAAGAAGG
>JASEGF010000115.1 GCA_030017935.1 Bacteroidales bacterium
ATATTGATAATCAATTACTTATAAAGGTGTTGCAAAAAAGTGCGGAAAACAGGAGCTAAATTAATAAAAAACTTGTTTATGTACAAAATTTTTATTGGCCTTTTTTATTTATATATTAATATTCACTTAACATATAAATATTATTTCATTGAAATAAAATAAATTAATTTTGCAAATATTTAAAAACTTTTTATTAGAACTTATGACGAATAATAAACAACCACAAAAGAATAGGGTTAAAAATTTCAATGACAATTTAAAAAAGATTGAAAAGGAACCTTTATTAGCAAATATTTTAGCAATTTTTAAACAAGCTGAGGACGAAAGTTTTAATTATAAACAAATATCAGCACAACTGGGTTATGATAATTCTAAAGATAAGGAAAAAATAGCTGATGCACTGGAAAAATTATACATACTAGGTGCTCTAAAGCGTGTGGGTAAAGGTAAATATCAAATATCGTCTCAAGTGATTCAGAAAGAAGTCCTTACAAGTGAACTTATTGGAAAAATGGATTTCAAAAGTACTGGTAAGGCTTATTTTATCAGTCCAGATCTAAAAGAAGATATTTTTATCTCACCTATTAATACTGGTAATGCTCTTCCTGGTGATAAAGTAAAAATCAGATTGCTGCCAAAGCGAAAAAATAGAAAGCCAGAAGGTATAGTAGTAGAAGTTTTAGAGCGTAATAGAACTCAATTTGTTGGTGTATATGAGCAGGGAGCTTATGCCAGTTATGTGAATCCTGATGACTCTAAAATGCCTGTAGAGTTTGTAATACCTAAAGATTTGAGAAATGGTGCCAATAATGGTGATAAAGTAGTAGTAGAAATAGTAGAGTGGGAGCAAGGCATCAAAGCACCTGTAGGCAAAATAGTGCGTGTATTAGGTCAACCTGGCGAAAATGAAGTAGAGATGCTTTCTATTCTCGTCAATAATGGATTTCATTTAGATTTCCCTTCTGATGTTATCGAAGAGTCTACTCATATTTCTAAAGATATTAGCCCAGAATTTATAAGTAATAGAGAAGATTTTCGTGATGTGCTCACTTTTACTATTGATCCAGCAGAGGCCAAAGATTTCGATGATGCTATTTCTTTTAGAATATTAGATGATGGCAATTATGAAATTGGTGTTCATATAGCTGATGTTACTCATTATGTAAAGCCATTAAGCAAAATTGATATAGAAGCATATCAGCGAGCTACCTCTGTTTATCTCGTTGATAGAACATTGCATATGTTACCAGAGAGCTTATCTGCAGACATTTGTTCACTTAGACCTAATGAAGATAGATTGGCTTTTTCTGTTATTTTTACTATGAATAGTAAAGCTAAAGTGATAAAAAGTAACATATGCGAAACTATTATTCGCTCAGATTATAGATTTAACTATGATGAGGCACAGCAAATAATCGATGGGAAAAATAAAGATCTGGATGGTGATGCCATGCATATTTTAAATGGTTTAGCTCAGATTTTGCGTGCAGAACGTTTTAGAAATGGTGCTATTAATTTTCATTCTGAAGAGATAAGTTTTATTCTAAATGAACAAAAAAAACCTGTAGAAATAGTTACTAAAGAACAGAGAGAGGCTAATCAGTTGATTGAAGAGTTTATGCTTTTAGCTAATAAAACTGTTGCTGAATATGTAGGTTTAATACTAAAGCAAAAATCAAATAGAGAGCTGCCATTTGTTTATCGTGTACATGATAAACCTTCACCAGAAAAAATTGCTACATTAGCAGTTTTTTTAAGAAAACTTGGTTATAAACTCAATTTAGATAATGACGTCGCTCTAGCTAAATCTATGAATAAGCTATTCGAAGAAATCATAGATAAACCTGAGGAAAACATGATAAATCAAATAGCTATACGTACTATGGCTCGTGCTATATATACAACTCACAATATTGGACATTATGGATTAGCTTTTAGATATTATACTCATTTCACTTCACCCATTCGTCGTTATCCTGATATGATGGTGCATAGATTATTAAAATCATATTTATCAAATGAAAGCAAAATACACTATGAAAAAATTAGTGATTTAGAGGAAAAGTGTAAACATTCTAGCGATATGGAGCAAAAAGCTCAAAATGCCGAATGGGATTCTATCAAATATAAACAAACAGAGTTTATGTTAGATAAAGTTAATAAAGTGTTTACGGGTGCTATTACTGGAGTAAGCAAATGGGGACTATTTGTGGAATTAGATGGTAAAATATGCGAAGGATTAGTACATATGGTAGATATGAAAGATGACTATTATTATTTAGATGAGAATAATTATATGCTTGTAGGTCGTCGCACCGGTACTAGATATAGACTCGGTGATAGAGTGAGGGTTAAAATAAAGTCTGTCGATGTTGCTAAAAAACAAATTAGTATGACTTTGTGCTAAATATTTTATCATTAATAATATGGTGGCAGTTTATTAGTTGTTTTTTTCTTTGTAGGATCATAATTATCATGAACATCTGGTGCATTGCGAGCATCTATGTTTGGTCTATATACCCATTTATTGTCAATTAGCTGCAATCCTACTAGATCTTCTGCATTAGGATAATAAAATTGATATTGACCTACTAAAAATGTATTTAATGGCGATATGCTATTGTAAATTATCATTTCATCAAAATATCTTTTTGTTTTTACTATCTTTTTATCTGCTTTTTGTGCTTTACTATAATTTTTAGAATTTTTAGGTTTGTTTTTTTGTTTTGTCTTTGTGGTGCTTACTTCATATGATTGTCTATCATATCTGAGAGACATCACTGCGTCTGTGCTATATCTGAAAATTAGTCTGGTTGGATTTTTTTTATCTGGAATGTTTCTGAACATTCTTTTACCAAATATTGTTTGTCCATTATATGAAAAGCCTAATATATCTATTACTTTTGATTGGTATAATCCATTTTCTCCATCCCAACCTAGGAGTGTGTAGTATTTAATGTCATTAATTTCTATAGGTATTATTTGATAGTATATGGCTCCATACCAATCTCCATTTTTTAATATTGCTTGCTCTGGATCTTGCAATGAATCTTTAATATTTTTTAGTTCTACTACTTTATAGTTATTATTTCTAGGCAATTTTTTTAATGTTAATCCATATGGGATAGTTTTTCCATTATTCAATGGTACTCCCCACGTGATTAACAAGAAATCTTCACCTTTTAGTACTGATAATAGTTTTATAGTATCAAAATTAAATTTATATGCATCTGGATAACTCAATATTTCTATCATTAATCTATTAAAATATTCATTTGATTGCAATTTATCGAAATCATTTTCTCCATTTTTTATAATATTTTCATAATATAATAAACTATCCAGCTGTGGAGGATATAGGATAGTATTTTTTTGAGCTATTAGCACATTAAAAAGTAAAATATTAATTATTATTATTACTTGCTTCATTTATTATGATAAATTATGAAAATTAACGTAGTTAATTTATGTAATATTATTTTAAGCATTTGTTATTAAATAATTAGATTAAATAATTATTTACAAAATAAAAAAATAATTTTAAAATGGAGACTTAAAATCTGCGAATGACATTGCATTGATATCTTTATCAGACAAAATAGGATTTGCATAATTCCAAGGAATAGCTAAATGGGGATCGTTCCATGCTATGGTCCTTTCACATTCTTTACAATAATAGTCTGAGCATTTATACTGCAAAATGGTCTCATCAGCTAGTGAAATAAAGCCATGAGCAAAGCCTGCGGGTATATAAAATGATTTTTTAGTAATATCATCTAGCTCCACCATAGCAAATTTGCCAAAAGTAGAACTATTTTTTCGTAAATCTACTGCTACATCTATAACCTTCCCTTTAACAACTCTCACTAGTTTGGCCTGTGAATGTGGTGGCACCTGGAAATGTAAGCCTCTGATAACACCCATAAATGATAAAGATTCGTTTTCTTGAACGAAATCATGCGTTATCCCTGCTTCACTAAGATAGGAACGTCTATAAGTCTCTAAAAAATATCCTCTATTATCTTTGAAAATATTTGGTGTAAATATTACCAACCCATCAATTTCTAGTTTATTTATTTCCATTTCATTTATTTTTTTTAGTAAAATAATTAAAATATTTTCTCATTGATTTTTGAGTTTTAGATTGTTTGTCTTCGTTATCAACATAATAGCCATATATATCGTATTTGTATTCATACCCATATTTACCATATTTAGTTTGTTTAATAAGTTTATCATTAAATCCATTTAGCACTATTATTAATTCTTTAGGATTTAGCTCTTGTTTTAATTTTTCTAAATTATAGATAAAATCTTTTTTAGAGTATTCACTTCTGAAAACATACAAAGTAGTATCAGCTAATAAAACAAATTTTGTAGTATCTGATATTAATCCAATAGGTGGAGTATCTAGTATTATTATATCATAATATTTTTTGAGATTTTCTAGGAGCTCATCCATTTTATGACTAGTAATTAGTTCATTTGGATATTCTGGTAAAGAACCAGCAGGGAAATAAAATAAATTATTTATATCAGTAGATTTTATACATTGCTCTAATTTGCATTCACCTAATAAATAATTTGATAAGCCAAATTCATTTAAATTATTAAAAGTTATACTCATCTTTGGCCTTCTGAGATCAGTATCTATGATTAATACTTTTTTATTTGATAGAGCTAATATGCCACCTAGATTGATAGCTACAAAAGTTTTGCCTTCTCCAGATATAGTGCTAGTTACTACTATAGTTTGAGGAATATTTGTATCTCTTAGAAGTAAATGACTTTTTATTTTTCTAAATGATTCAGCTAATAATGATCTTTTGTATTTATGTATTACTAACTGATTATTTGATAGATCTCCAGTGAAAAGCGGCAATGTAATTATAAGATTATCTTTGATATGTGGTTCTATATCTTCTATTGACAAAATATTTGTATAGCTTATATATTTCCATATTAGTGTGATAACTGCAAGCAAAAGAAAGATGAATATACCCATTAATATTATTTTAGTTTTATTAGGATATATAGGGTTTGTCAGCAAGGTGGGTTCTTCTAAAACTACAATATCTGAAACAATACCAGCTATATATAGTGTGTATTCCAATCGTTTATCTAGAAATTGCTCATAATATTTAGTACTGGGTTGAGAAATATTTGTTTCATCCATTGTACTGGCAATGAAGCTATTACTATTATAAGAATTTATATTATGTTGTAAATCTTGAATTTTTTTATTGGTAGTAGATAATTGATATTTTGATTTATCTAGTAAAGTCTGCAAAACATCTTTTAATGAATTTTTGCTATAATGAATTTTCCATAATATCTGTTCGATAGCAGTAGTATTCTGTGAATAAATAGTTGATAAACTGGCGTATTGTTCTATCAATAACCTATATTCATTAATAAACGTTGATAATATAGGATAATAACTAGACTGTGCTAAATAAACTATTAACTTTGATGTATTGAAAGAATCATTTTCTAAAACTAATAGTGCATTTTTTAAATTTGATAATTCATCATTCAACAGTTCCTTTTCAGTTTGTAGTTTTTTGATTTCTTGTTTTATTGATAATACTGATGTGAAAGTATCTGGTAGTAAATCTAATGATCTATTTGGGATATTCTCTTGATCCATTATTTGCTCGAGAGCAGTTAGTTGTTGATCAATAAAATCTAGCATACTTCTAGCACTTTGAGTTCTCTGCTCTAAATCAAATGATTTGTATTCCTGAATTACTGTGTTTAAAAAGTCTACACATTTTACAGGATTTTCATCATTAAACGACAATTGTACTGATCCAGCATTACTATTTATAATGCTTATAGACAACTGATTTCTATATTTGCGTACTAAATTTGTGAAATCATTTATCGTAAAGTAATATTCACCATCTGTTATGTCGGGAGATGGAATTATATATAATTTTATATGACGAGTTATAATTGTATCTCCGATTTTTTCTTTTATTTGTATGTTTTCTCCGTTTAATTCATAATTTAATTCTATATTTTTTTTATTTTTTATTTTGAAATAAATAGGAACGTTAATGATAGTGCTATCTATTATTGAATATTCTATAGTGATAGGTGCAGTTTTATATAGTTCAAAGTCTAAAATATTCCCTTTAGCATACAAACTTATGTCTAAAGGCAATTTTCTTATAACTCTTTTTATAAATTCTGGTGATGAGAGCACTTCTACTCTGTTTTCTAATGTATTGTCTTTAGTAAATGTATTTGAACTTATTAGTTCTGTAACTCTATTTTCATTGTTTAATTGTATTATAGTATTAGCTTGATAAATAGGCTGTGTGTATCTAATAAATGCCCATATACCTAATAATATAATGGCTAAAAATAATATTATCAACCACAAATTTTTTTTTAATACTATTTGCAATAAATATGAATTATATTCATTGTTATATTTAGATATTTTACGTTTTTCTTCCATTAATCTATGTCAATATTTTACAAAAATATAAATTTTTTTATACTCAATAAAAGAAATCATTTAATTTTGCAAAAAAATTAATTATGATGAGATATTTATTTTTGTGCCAAGGTAATGTTTGTAGATCAAATATGGCTGAGCAAATTTTAAGAGAAAAATTATCAAAAATCGGAAGTGATTCTATAGTAGACTCAGCTGGCTTCGAGCCATATTTAATAGGTGAAGAGACAGATGAACGTGTTCAACAAAGTTTGATTGCTAAAGGTTATCAACCCTCTAATCATAGGAGTAG
>JASEGF010000116.1 GCA_030017935.1 Bacteroidales bacterium
TTATTTTTCTCTAAAGAGCAAATAACCTGCAATGATTATATATATAAAATTAGGTAACCATGCTGCTACAAATGGTGGTATCACTCCTGCTACCCCATATGATACACTTATTTGTTGGAATAATATATAGCCAAAGCTCAAAGTCAATCCTATAGCTAGATTTAAACCTAATCCACCGCGCCTCTTGTTAATTGATAATGCTACTGCTATTATTGTTAATATTATTGCAGCAAATGGAGACGCAAACCTATTTTGTCTTTCTACTAATAATTCATTTATATTTTCTGCTCCTCTTTTTATGTATTTATTCAATTCATTGAAATTCATTGTTTCTAAAAGTGTTGTTTCATATGCTAGATCGCGAGGTGTTATTGGCAATAATGTATCTATAGTTTTATATCTTTGCAATAGTTCTGTACTGTCTTGTATTTTTCTAATTACTACATCGTTTAATTGCCATTTATTAGTACTATTGTCATATTTTATAAATGAAGACATCATTTTTTGTTTCACTCCAGTTTGGTAATCAATCTTATCAATTGAGAGAAATGAACCTTCATAGTCTTTGACATCCCAATTTGCTAAGTACAAATAAGTATTTTTATCTAGTTGAAGGTGTATTTGTACTTCTTTTGTTTGGGGGTTTCTTTTCACGTATGTGTTTTCGAAATTAATTCTTCTTTGATTTGCTGGTGGTAATATAAAATTTTGTAAAAAAAATGAAAATATTGCTAATAAAAAACTAACTGCTAAATAAGGTCTCAGTATTCTTCTAAAATCTATTCCCACGCTATACATAGCTATTATTTCAGATTTATTTGCTAGTTTAGATGTGAAAAATATCACTGATATGAAAATGAATAATGCTGAAAATAGATTGATAAAATAAGGAATAAAGTTTAAATAATATTGTGTGATTATAAGTGATACTGGGGCATCTTTAGCGATGAATTTATCTATTTTTTCAGATAAATCAAAAGCAATAATTATGAATATTAATAAAGTAATAGTTAATAAAAAAGTACTAATAAATTTTTTAGCTATATAAAGATCGATTTTTTTAATTTTCATAATCTTTTCATATAGGTTTCTATTGCTGTAGGATAATAATTATCATAATCACCTTTGATAATTTGATAACGTATTTCTTGCATCAATCTTATATAAAATGCTAAATTGTGGTATGATGCTATCATAGGACCTAGCATTTCACCTGCTTGAAATAAATGTCTTAAGTATGATTTCGTCGTAGTTTGATCTATTTCTAATGGACTTTGAATATCTATTGGGGAAAAATCATGTCTCCATTTTTCATTTTTTATATTAATAATTCCCTCTGTTGTAAATAATTGTCCATTTCTGCCATTTCTTGTAGGTATTACACAATCAAACATATCAACTCCCAAGGCTACAGCTTGCAGTATGTTTTCTGGAGTTCCTACTCCCATTAAGTATCTAGGCTTGTTTTCTGGTAAAATATTATTCACTATTTTTATCATTTCGTACATTGTCTCTGCAGGTTCTCCTACACTCAAACCTCCTATAGCATAACCTAATGTATCAAATTGACTGACAAACTTAGCAGCTTTTTCTCTAAGGTCAGGGTATGTGCTACCTTGTACTATTGGGAATAAATATTGTGGAAAATCATATTTTGTTGGGTGAGTTTCTAAATATTCTATACATTTTACTAGCCATTTTTGTGTCAAGTCAAGTGATTTTTTAGCATATTCATAATCGGCAGGATGTGGTGTGCATTCATCAAATGCCATCATAATATCTGAACCAATGTATTGTTGAATTTCCATTACTTTTTCTGGTGTAAAAAAATGCTTACTGCCATCTAAATGTGAACGAAATTCAACGCCTTCTGCGTTTATTTTTCTGATATTGGCTAATGAATACACTTGATATCCTCCGCTATCACTTAATATTGGTCTTTCCCAGTTAAGGAACTTATGTAAGCCTCCTGCTTCATATAATATATCTGTACCTGGTCTCAGATATAGATGATATGTGTTTGCTAAAATTATTTGTGCTTTTATTATATTTTTTAAATCATTCCACATTATTCCTTTTACTGATCCTACTGTCCCTATAGGCATGAATACTGGTGTTTCTATCTCTCCATGTGGCAATTTTAATATTCCAGCTCTAGCTTTTCCATTAATTGCTTTTATCTCAAAACTCATTGATTTTTATTAGTTTTTAGTGAAATTTAGCAAAATTAATAATTATTTGAATCTTGTTTTTATAAATGTGAATAGGTAACAGGTCAAAGAATGTAAATATTAGAAATTATTAGTTAAGTATTAGTTAATAACTTCTTTCACTTTCATCTCATCAGCTTTATGATTAATGGTATATTTAGCTTTGATAACACCATCCTTCATAAATACTATGCCAGGATTAGCTCTTATAAGCATCTTTAATGCAATATCATCTGCAAAGGCATAAGGTATTTTTAATTTATAATTATTTAATTGTTGTTCTACTAATTTGTTATCTGAGGAAGTAACTAAATACGTATTGAGATTATATTTTTCAGCTAAGTTAATCCAATTTTTTAATTTTTCTGAATTCCTTTGATTAATTTTTTCAATATTATAGCTGACTATGAGCATAGTAGGTTTTTTATTTAGTATTACACTATCAGTGATATCATAGCCTGTACTATCATATGTCATAATTAAGAGTGCTGGTTTTTGAGCTTTCTCTATTCTAGTATCTACAAATTCGTGTTCTGCCATCCATAGACTATCATCCCATGGATATTGATTAGCTGGATATTCTTCTAATTGACCAGTATTTTTATTTTTGTAAATGACGAAATATTTATCTTTTAGATTAGGATCAGGCTTCAGGTCTACACCTATTTTGTAAGGTAAAAAATCAACTATAGGCAAATATGTAAGTCCATATGCTGATACACCAAAAATAAATACCCCAGAGATTACGATTATTATCCATTCCATAGTATTTTTTAGCCAAGATTTTAAATATTTTCTTTGCCATATTACAAAAATTATCGCTGCGGTGATTATAATATTTTTGTAAAATGTATTCCAATTGCTTAGCTTAATGGCATCTCCGAAACATCCGCAATCAGCCACTGCATTTGTAATAGCTAGATATAAAGTAAGAGGTAAAAAGAATGCCATAAATATCAGTGAACCCCATATAGCATATTTAGGTTTCAAATTTACTAATAATGCAAAACCAATGATAAATTCTGCTGCTGGAATTAATATAGCAAGAGCTAAAGCAAATGGCATGAAAATATCCCAATTAAATGCAATAAAATAATCTTCTAATTTAAACTGAAATCCCCATGGATCTACGGCTTTCACAAAACCTGAAAATACAAAAACTAATCCTATTAATATTCTAATAATACTTACTACTTTTTTCATAATAATTAATTTTTACAAAATTCTGAAATTTTTTTTAAATATTATTTATTTTTGCTAAAAAAAATGGAACTTGTTTTTGCTACACATAATCAAGGTAAAGTTCACGAGATACAAAATATTGTTGGAGATAATATTAAGATTTTAAGTTTAACAGATATAGGCTATTTAGAAGAAATCGCTGAGACAGGCAGCACATTTAATGAAAATGCCTTTTTAAAAGCTAATACAATATATCAAATATATAAAAAACCTGTTTTTGCAGATGACTCTGGACTCGAAGTGAGAGCTTTGAATGGCAGACCAGGTGTTTATTCGGCTAGATATGCAGGTGTAGGTTTAAAAAATTTCGAACCGCACATTGTTAAATTATTGAATGAATTGAATGGGGTAGAGGATAGAAAAGCAAGATTCAAAACAGTGATTTGTTTGATCATTAATGATAAAACATACTATTTCGAAGGGATAATAAGTGGACAAATTATTGATCATCCGCGGGGCAATAATGGTTTCGGTTATGATCCGATTTTTGTACCAGATGGTTATACAAAAACTTTTGCAGAAATGGATTTAGATGAAAAAAATAAGATAAGTCATCGCTCGCAAGCAATTCATAAAATGATAGATTTCATTCTGTCAGAGCCGCAAATTTCTAAATAACTCACAACAAGTTACTATAATATAAGTGGTCCAGACAATTAAAATAATTCCATATTATCTATTAATCTAACATCACCCAGCCAAGTAGCAATCAAAATAATCGGTTTCCCTTCATTCCAATCATTTATGGTTTTTAGATTATCAGCATTTACGATTTCTACATATTCTATTTTAAAATATAAAAATTGTGTTAAATGGTCTATGACCGCTTGTTTAACTTCATTAATAGATTTTTTATAAGCTAAATTTTTGGCTAAAGCTAGAGCTTTGTATATCTCTGGAGCTATTTGTAATTCATTTTCGCTTAATCTGAGATTGCGACTACTCATAGCAAGACCACTTGGTTCTCTCACTATTGGTACAGCAATTATCTCTATGGGTAAATTTTGCTGTTTTACGAGCTCTTTAATTATTATATATTGTTGGTAGTCTTTTTTGCCAAAATAGGCTCTATCTGGTTTAACAATATTAAACAATCTATTAACGACTATTGCTACACCATTGAAATGTCCAGGTCTGAAAGCTCCCTCGAGGACTTTGTCTAAATAGCTGAAATCATAGCTCTCTTGTGGTGACTCTGGATAGATTTCTTCTACACTTGGAGCAAAAACTACATCACAATTATAATTGTCTAATAGTTTCAGATCATTATCCAATAAACGAGGATATTTGTCGAAATCCTTTTTATCATTGAATTGTATGGGATTTACAAAGATGCTCACTACTGTAGTTGCATTATCTTTTTTGGAATTTTGTAGCAGAGATAAATGCCCTAGATGTAATGCACCCATAGTGGGTACGAGCCCTATAGGATGTTTTTGACCAGATAAATATTCTTGCAGATCTTTTACTTTTTCAAATACTTTCATAATCTATAAAAATAATTTCCAAAATTAATAAAGAATGATTAATTAAATATTTTTGTGATTGTTATAGGCATTCAGGTAATAAAATTTTATAAATATTTTTATATCAATAAAATAACTACAAAATTAATTTTCTGCAAGGAATGATACTGTATTTTCCCATTTAAGATTTTCTTTTTTTTATTGAAAAAAAAGATATAATAAAAAATATACTTTATTTTGATAAATTCTCATTAATAAATTAGTTATTAATAAAATGGTTTATTAGATTTTTAAATTTTTATTTTTTTGCAAAAAAGAAAAAATAAACAAATAACAATTATTTTACATTTAATTAACATATTTATTTTATAAATTGACATTATTTTATTAATTTTGCATAAAATATACTATTGAGTATGAGTTATTTATTATTTGATAAACAGCAGCTTGTAAATTTAGAGTTTTCATTGAATAGAGAAATTATCAGGGCTAATAGAGCTGGATCATATGCGAGCACTACCATTATTTATTGCAATACGCGAAAGTATCATGGTTTGTTAGTTTCACCCCAGCCTCAATTAGATGATGATTTACATGTTTTCCTTTCTGCTATAGATGAGAGCATTATACAGCATGATGCTGAGTTTAATATTGGCATTCATCAATATCCTGGTCCTGTTTATTGTCCTAAAGGACATAAATATGTTGAGGAATTTCAGAGTGTGCCTATTCCTACTCTTATTTACCATGTGGGAGGTGTAGTTTTGTCTAAACAATTATTATTTATAAATAAAGAAGATAGAGTCCTCATCAAATATACTCTATTAGATGCTCATAGCGATACATTATTGCGTTTAAAGCCATTTTTAGCATTTAGAAATTATCACACTCTCAGTAAAGCAAATATGTATGCTAATAAAAATTATGAAGAATGTGAGAATGGAATCATTATGAAGCTATACCAAGGTTATAGTCCATTGTATATACAAATTTCTAAAGAGTCTAAATATGTTCATGCTCCAGATTGGCATTACAATATAGAATATAGGAAAGAGCTAGAACGTGGTTATGATGGACATGAAGATTTACTTGTGCCAGGATATTTTGAATTTCCTATCAAGAAAAATGAAAGTGTAATTATAAGTGCAGGTTTATCAGAGACTAAACCTAATATGCTAAAAAGGTTATTTAATAATGAGCTAAAAAATAGAATACCACGCGATAGTTATGAAAATAATTTGATTAATTCTGCTCAGCAATTTATCATTCAGCGAGGTAATGATGTGGAAATAAAAGCTGGCTATCATTGGTTTGGCAGATGGGGACGTGATACTCTAATTTCTTTACCTGGATTAACATTAGTAACTGGTAACTATGATCTATGTAAAAAGGCTATAGATACGCTTTTAGCTGATAAAAAAGGTCCATTACTGCCCAATGTAGGTAAACAGCAACGTGTAGCCATCAATTCTGCTGATACATCATTATGGCTTTTCTGGACTTTGCAGCAATATCAATTATTTACTAATGAAACACCGATGAAAATCTGGCGATTATATAAAAATGACTTACAATCTATACTTTATGGCTATCGTAATGGAGAGGCTAAAGGAATATGGATGAGTGAGGATGGATTGATAAATGCTAAATTACCAGGATATGCTCTAACATGGATGGATGCTATTGTAGATGGTAAACCAGTAACTCCTCGTTATGGCAAACCAGTAGATATCAATGCTCTATGGTATAATGCTATCTGCTATGCTATTTATTTAGCAGAACATATAAATGATAAAGAATTTATTGATGATTGGTTACCATTAAAAGAAAAAAT
>JASEGF010000117.1 GCA_030017935.1 Bacteroidales bacterium
GTACTCTATTTTCTTCTAATTTTTTGAACAAAATATTTCCACTTCTATCTGTGGCTGCTAATACTGCCACTTTCTCTGGCTTCTTTTTCTTTAATTTTTTTATATCTATCTTGTCACGCTTCTTTTTGCCTTTCTCTGAGTAATTCATTAGAAGCTCCTCTAATTCTACTATTCCAAAGAAATTTACATTATCTTCAAAAGACTGCAAAGCACATAATATTCTGTGTCGCCAAAAGAAACTTGTTGTGAGACTTATGTGTGCTATTCTTGCACATTCTCTCAAGCTCATGCCAGCACTCATACATTTGATATATTCTAGCATTTTCTCCTTTTCATGAACACAATACATGAATGTACCCGTAGTAACTCTGAATTGCCTGCCACAATTTTTGCAGCGGTAATTTTGTACTCCACTTTGCAAACCATTTTTTATTACATGACTACTATTGCAATCTGGACAAAGTACTCCAGTAGACATAGCTTTGATTTCTTGATAATCGACGACATTTTTGCCTTCTTCGATCAACTCATTATAGAGATTATCGTAGAATTCACGTGTACCTTCTTTAGTAAGAGCAAATATTTTAGTTGGGTTTTTAAATATTTTTTCCATAACCATAATTTTTTTTTGCAAATATATAGATTATTTTTAATCTAAAAACTTGATTTTTTAAAACATAAAAAATTTATTTACTACCCTCCCCTATTCTACTTTCCTTTTTTATAATATTATTATTTATACTCCTATTCAATTGAATAAAATATTAAGTGAATAGTCTCAAACTGATTGATAATAATAAATTTTTGTAAATTTGTAGAAAAAATAAATATGGGAAGAGCAATGATTATTGGTGCTGGCGGAGTAGCCACAGTAGCTGCTTGTAAAATGGCGGAAGCACCTGAAGTTTTCGAAGAAGTGATGATAGCTAGTCGTACAAAAGAAAAATGTGATAATATTATTAAAAAAATTAATAAACCTAATTTTCATAGTGCGCAAGTAGATGCCATGAAAATAGATGAATTGTCAGCTCTAATAAAAGAATTTAAGCCAGATTTAGTTTTGAATCTTGCATTACCTTATCAAGATTTAGCAATAATGGAGGCTTGTCTAAAAGCTGGTGTCAGCTATTTGGATACAGCAAATTATGAATCTCCTGACAATCCACATTTCGAATACAAATATCAATGGGCTTATGATGATAAATTTAAATCTGCAGGCTTGACTGCTATATTAGGGTGTGGGTTTGATCCAGGCGTTTCACAGATATTCACAGCTTATGCTGCTAAACATTATTTTGATGAAATACATAATCTAGATATAGTAGATTGTAATGCCGGCGATCATGGTAAATATTTTGCAACAAATTTTAATCCAGAAATAAATATTAGAGAAATTACAGCCAAAGGTAAATATTATGAAAATGGCAAATGGATAGAAACAGAACCTCTAACAATACATAGACCAATAGATTATCCTGAAATTGGCGAAAAAGAAAGCTATTTATTACATCATGAAGAGTTAGAATCTTTAGTAAAAAACTTCCCTAGTATAAAAAGAGCCAGATTTTGGATGACATTTTCTCAACGTTATCTGACAGCACTCGAAGTATTACAAGAGGTTGGTATGACCTCTATTGAGCCAATTAATTATGAAGGCAAAGAAATCGTACCTTTACAATTTTTAAAAGCTCTTCTGCCAGATCCTAGTAGTTTGGGACAAAATTATAAGGGTAAAGCGTGCATAGGTGTTCAATTAAAAGGGTTGTACCAAAATAAAGAACGAACATATTTCATTTGGAGCATCTTTGATCATGAAAAAGCATATAAAGAAACAGGAACTCAAGCTGTTGCTTATTCTACAGGAATACCTGCTATGGTAGGAGCTATAATGTATTTAAAAGGATTGTGGAAAAAACCAGGTGTTTATAATGTCGAAGAATTTGACCCAGACCCATTTTTAGAAACAATGCCCAAATTTGGAATCGATTGGCATGAGGCTATAGATATAGTATTACCTATTGATAAATAAAAATGTTCCTACAATATTAATTCCAATTCATAAAAATAGCTAAATGAAAAGGCAATATTATGCTAATATACCTTCTCCATGCTTTGTGCAAGAAGAAAATAAACTAATTAGTAATTTAGAAATTCTAAAATATGTGAGAGAAAATGCACAAGTGCAAATACTTGTGGCCTTGAAAGGATATGCTTTTTGGCACTCTTTTCCATTAATAAAAAAATATTTAGATGGGGCATCAGCTAGTTCACTTTTCGAAGCCAAACTTATTTACGAAGAAATGGGAGTAAAAGCTCATACCTATTGCCCAGCATATTTAAAAGATGATTTTGAAGAAATAGTTAATATATCTAAACATTTGACATTCAATTCATTATCTCAATGGGAGCAATTTAAAAATTGTATTAAATCCTCTGTTTCATGTGGATTAAGAATTAACCCTGAATATAGTGAAATAGAAGTACCGATTTATAACCCAGCTGTCAAAGGTAGTAGATTAGGAATGGTGCGAGCAATGATTCCTGATATATTGCCAGAAGGCATAAATGGATTACTTTTTCATGTAATGTGCGAGCAAAATTCATATGTACTAGAGAGAGTTTTACAAAAAGTGAAAGAAAAGTTTCACAAACAATTGTTGCAAGTAAACTGGCTAAATATGGGAGGTGGTCATTGGATAACAGATAAAAATTATGATATAAATCATCTTATTAATTTATTAAATCAATTTCATAAAGAGTATCCACATTTACAATTAATAATGGAGCCTGGTGAAGCGATAGGATTAGGAACAGGATTTTTACTTTCTACTGTTCAAGATATAGTGGAGAATAATGGAATAAAAACAGCTATCTTGGATGTGTCTTTTTCTGCACATATGCCAGACACATTGGAGATGCCATACAAACCTAATGTGAGAGATGCTAGCACCTACGCTGCAAATAGTCCATATAAATATAGATTAGGAGGTATATCATGTTTGGCAGGAGATTATATGAGTGAATATGGCTTCGAAGCTCCCTTACAAATAGGAGATCAGATAATTTTCGAAGATATGATTCATTATACTATGGTAAAAACAACATTATTTAATGGTGTAAAACACCCATCTATCGGCGTACTAAATACAGAAGGTGAATTCGAATTATTAAGAGAGATACCATATGAATATTATAAATACAGATTATCATAAAAAATAAAGAAAATAAAAGTTAGAATATTCCACCTATATTTATCTTTCAGAAAGTTCTATGAATATTTAGAGTATTTCATTAATTTTATCAAATGATTTTGAGATTTTTTTCTAATTATTTGTTATTATTTGCAAATCACATAAATTTTTATTAATTTTGTCAAAACCAAAAAAAAATTAATGTTATGAGTATAAAAGAAATGTTAAAACCTGGTATAGTATGGGGTAAAGATTTAGAAGCTTTATATGCAGATGCTAAAGAGCGGGGTTATGCTATTCCAGCAGTCAATGTAGTAAGTACTAATTCTATAAATGCAGTTTTAGAAGCTGCAAGAGATGCTCATTCGCCTGTAATCATTCAATTTTCTAGTGGTGGAGCTCAGTTTGTTGCTGGTAAAAGTTTACCAAATGATAATTATGAAGCTGCTATTATTGGTGCTGTTTCTGGTGCTATGCATATACATAATGTAGCAGAGTATTATGGTGTACCAGTAGTGATACATTCAGATCATGCTCAGAAAAAATTATTACCTTGGGTAGATGGCATGTTAAAAGCTGGTGAGAAATTTTTCGCAGAGCATGGCAAACCATTATTTTCTTCACATATGCTTGATCTAAGTGAGGAATCTTTAGAAGAGAATATTAAAATTTCTAAAACATTTCTAGAGCGTATGAGCAAAATTGGTATGTTTCTGGAAATAGAGCTTGGAGTAACAGGTGGTGAGGAAGACGGCGTATATCATTCTGCTATTGACAATCCTAAACTTTATACTCAACCAGAGCATGTAGCTTATGCTTATGAAGAATTGAAAAAAATTAGTTCTAATTTCACTATTGCAGCAGCTTTTGGTAATGTACATGGCGTTTATAAACCTGGTTCGGTTGTTCTCAAACCTATTATTCTCAAAAACTCGCAAGATTATATTCACAATAAATTCTCAACTTCTGATAGCAAACCAGTGAATTTTGTTTTTCATGGTGGCAGCGGTTCTGCTCTAGAAGAAATACGCGAAGCTGTTAGCTATGGTGTAGTAAAAATGAATATCGATACTGATACTCAATGGGCATTTTGGGATGGTGTCCATAAATATTATTTGAAATATAAAGATTATCTGCAAGGACAAATAGGTAATCCCGAAGGCCCTGATAAACCTAATAAAAAATATTATGATCCTCGAGCTTGGCTGAGAGAAGGCGAAAAATCTATGAAAGATCGTGTCATCAGTGCTTTTGATGATCTTTTATCACTCCATGTTTTAGATTAATAATTATTTTAATGACTAATACTATTATTGAAAAAGCCCCAGCAAAAATTAATCTGGGGCTTTTTATTTTAAAAAAACGTTCAGATGACTATCATGATATTTGTTCTTTATTTTATCCATTAATAAATTTTTATGATACTATAGAGATTTCTTTATCATCTACACCATCATTATCTGTACATAATTATCCAGAATTAGAGAATGAATCTAATCTAGTTTGGAAAGCTTATGATTTATTAAAACGAGATTTTGATATACCACCGATTTCTATTATTTTGAATAAAAATATTCCATATCAAGCTGGTCTAGGTGGTGGCTCTAGTGATGCTATAGCCACTATTAAGGCTCTCAATAAACTTTTTGATTTAGAATTAGATAAAAATAAAATATTGCGATATGCTAATGCATTAGGTAGTGATTGTGCATTTTTCATTGATTGCAAACCATCTATAGTTAAAGGGCGAGGCGATATTATTAGCTCTTTTGATTTATCTTTAAATGATTATTTTGTAACTATATTTTTACCAATTCACTATGGTAAGCCTATCTTCATTTCTACTGCTGAAGCATATCAATTGGTAATTGCTAATGAAAATAGAGAGGATATAGTATCTATAATAAATAATCATACAATTGATGAATGGGCGACATTTCTTAAAAATGATTTTTTAGAAATTTTCATACAAAAATATCCGTTTGTAGATGAATTAATAAATGCATTATATGATAATGGAGCTCTGTATGTAAGCCTGAGCGGTAGTGGGTCGGCTATATTTGCTATATATGATAAAAAAAGTGAGAGACCTATTTGGCCTCCCACTATATCAAAATTTAGTAAAATTATTTATCAAGGAGATTTATAATTTTACTCTCATCAATTTTTTAATCATTAAGAATAGTAATCCAATTATGTGGATCTGCTATATCTCCAAATTGAATACCAGTAAGGGTTTCGTATAGTTTAGTTGTGATAGGGCCAGGTTTACCATCTGGACAGAAATGGTAAGTTTCTTCAGTGGACATATCAATAATTTCTCCAATAGGTGTAATAACTGCTGCAGTACCACAAGCGCCTACTTCTTCGAATGTAGGCAATTCTTCTAAAGGAATAGGTCTGATTTCTACTTTCATTCCCATATCTTTAGCTAACTGCTGTAAGCTTTTATTAGTAATTGAACGTAGAATACTTGTACTTTCAGGAGTTACATATGTATTATTTTTTATACCAAAGAAATTAGCAGCACCGATTTCATCAATATATTTTTTTTCTTTAGGATCTAAATACATAGGGGAACCAGCACCGAATTTAGTAGCTTTCAATGTACCACGAAGACTTGCAGCATAGTTACCGCCACATTTGAAAGTGCCTGTTCCTAGAGGAGCTGCTCTGTCCGAATCTCTTTCTATAGCAATTTTTGTTGGTTTAAAACCAGTCTTGAAATATGGTCCCACTGGAGACACAAATACTACAAACATATAATCTTTAGACGGTCTAACGCCTATCTCTGGAGAAATACCAATCTCTAATGGTCTAATATATAAAGTCGCTCCAGTACCATAAGGAGGTAAATATTTTTCATTTCGCAAAACAGCTTCTTTGATTGCTTGGAAAAATAGTTCCTCAGGTACTTGTGCCATTAATAAGCCTTCTGCACTATATCTGAAACGTTTAGCATTCTCGTCCCAACGGAACAATCTTATTTTACCATCATTACCTCTATAAGCTTTTAGTCCCTCAAAAATCTCCTGTCCATAGTGCAAAGTCGTAGCTGCTATATGAATAGGAAAATATTCGGAATCACTGACTTCAATAGGAGTCCATTGCTCATTTTTGTAATAAGCCCTAATGTTATAATCAGTTTTAAAATAACCAAATGGTAACTCTGACCATTTAATTTCTGTTGTATCCATATTTTTTTTGCTAATTTATAAATTATTATTGATACTAATACAAATAATTAATAAAAAATCATATTGATATAATCTAATATT
This sequence comes from Bacteroidales bacterium, assembly GCA_030017935.1. Lineage (GTDB taxonomy): Bacteria > Bacteroidota > Bacteroidia > Bacteroidales > DTU049 > DTU049. Next base: position 6,470 of record JASEGF010000117.1, read on the forward strand.
TTTATTGATATTTATCAATGTCATTTTTTTTGACATTAAAAAATGAAAAGAACTGTTTTTATCTATATTTATTTTTTTATAGAAATAGTCGTTTAGATAATAAAGCCTTTATGAGCTTTTTGTATTAAAAGAATACCTTTACAATAATTAGTAAGCTCTAGCAATACCGCATTGAGAAATGATTTGCAATAAAACAAGCAAGCCGCGTTGGATAGAAGGGTTTACACTGTTTGAGCAAGCTAAAGCTTGCGAGTTTGTAAA
>JASEGF010000118.1 GCA_030017935.1 Bacteroidales bacterium
ATATCTTGGTGCCCTTTGTGGTAAAATAATTTACCCACAATAAACGTTATAGAACAAATATCTTTTTAATGAAATTAATGTTAATTTCTTATTAATAAATCAAAAAATAATTTTTATTTTTGCATAATCAATAAAATATTATTAAAAAAATGTGTGCAGAAAAAGTTTTATTTACTGAAACAGAATTAAATAATTTGATGAATCGATATCATTTTTCAGAAGAAATGATGGATATCGTAAAAAATGAAAATCTTTTGCCCTTGAGTTTGTTATCAAGGTTACAAACTGCTTATCCACAATATTCATTAATGAAAAATCCTAATAAAATAGATTTTAATGAAAAAGATAGATGGGTAGGATTAAAAGGATTTAGAGAAATCGTAGATAAATTAGCTAAGCATGGCGTTATCATTGACAAAATACCAGAGAGAGAGGTTTTTATACATGTATATAGATTTATGGTAACTGCCCACGTGCTAAATTTAATTGATTGGAATAATTATCAAAATGATCCTTTATTTTATCTTACTTTTCCTCAGCCAGATATGGTTCGTGAGCATGCTAGACTTAAAATATTAGCAGCTAAAACAGATGAAGAGAGAGAAGCAATAGTAAAAGATTATATCAAGGAGACTAATCCTCATGATGGCAAACAAAAATTGAATAAACCTACATATATTAATGAAAATGGAGAATTAGAACTTTTAGATGGCTTACAGCATAAATATTCTTCTGTAGTTTTAATCTTAGATGAGCAAACGCAAAATTGTTTTGGTTTTTGTACTTATTGCTTCCGTCATGCGCAGGTGCGAGGTGACGAAGATATGTTCGCTCAGAAAAGTATAGAACAAGTAATAGGCTATTTGAAAAGACATAAAGAAATTACAGACATATTGATAACGGGTGGAGATGCGGGCTACATCACTCCTGCCAGATACAGAGAGTATATAATTCCTATCATCGAAGATCCAGAATTATCTCATATTCGCACAGTTAGATTAGGTACTCGCGTTCTCAGCTATTATCCAGAGAAAATTTTATCTCATAAATATGATGAAATGCTAAACTTATTCAAATTACTTTATGATAATGGTGTGCAACCTATGATAGTTTCTCATTTCTCAACACCTCGTGAGATAATGAATATAACAACTATCGCTGCTATTCGTAGATTAAAAAGCTACGGTGTAAATCTCAAAAGCCAAAGTCCTATTATGAATCATATAAGTATGTATGAAGATGAAAATGGTAATATCGATGTAGATCGCTCTGCTCAAAACTGGATAGATTTAGCTAATATCTTTGCTATGCTAGGTGTCGGGTTCCATGCTATGTATATACCACGTCCAACGGGAGAAGTGGAATATTTCACTCGTCCTTTATCAGATATTAATAAAGTGTTTAATAAAATATACAAAAGTTTAGCTTCTGTTAATCGTCCTACCAGATATATTACTATGACTTTATCTGCTGGTAAAATTTCCCTATTAGGTGAAACTAAAATAAATAATGATAGAATTTTTGCACTTAAAATTAATGAAGGTAGAGATATGAATTGGTGTGATAATGTATTTTTTGCCGAGTATGATGAGCAATCTAGTAACATCGCTAATCTGAAACCTTATAAAGCTGATAAATTTTTCTATGAAGATGAATTAGAAGAGATAGAAAATAATTTAGAAAAAAATATTTTGGAAGCTCAGAAACATCATAAAATTTCTGAAAGGAAATAGTTAATTTTATTCATCATGATTAATAAAGTCTTTAAAACACCTAAGGAAGCTATTGCAGACATTTTTGATGGAGCTACTATTATGATTGGCGGATTTGGTGAGGCTGGTAGCCCTATTGAATTAATTCATGCGTTAATTGATCAAGGAGCCAAAAATTTAACTATCATCAGTAATAATGCTGGAAGTGGACATGTAGGATTAGCAGCATTATTAGAACATAAACGCGTTAAAAAGATCATTTGTTCTTATCCTAAAACAGCTTTTTCAGAAGTTTTTCCTGATTTATATTGCAATGGAGAAATAGAATTAGAACTTGTACCACAAGGTACTCTAGCAGAACGTATTCGCTGTGGTGGTGCTGGCATACCAGCATTTTATACTCCTACTAGCGTAGGAACACCATTAGCTGAGGGAAAAGAAATTAGAGAAATTGATGGTAAATTTTATGTTTTAGAATATGCATTAAAAGCTGATTTCTCCCTTGTGAAAGCATATCAAGGGGATAGATATGGCAACCTTATTTATTATAAAACAGGTAGAAATTTCGGACCTATAATGTGTATGGCTGCCAAAGTAACTATTGCTCAAGTTAATAAAATTGTCGAAGTAGGTGAACTAGATCCAGAGATTATAGTTACTCCAAATATTTTTGTGCAAAGAGTAGTGGAGGTAGCTAATCCTTTACACGAGCACGTTTTAGTTAGTCAAAATAAAAAATATCCATGGACAGAATAAATATCGGATGGAGCAAGGAAGAGATGGCAACATTGGTCGCCAATGATATCCCTGATGGTTCTTATGTTAACCTTGGCATTGGTATTCCAGAATTAATAGCTAATTATGTACCACAAGGTAGAGAAGTCATCATACATACGGAGAATGGCCTTTTAGGTGTAGGTCCAGCTCCAGCACCTGGAACTGAAGATTTTGATTTGATAAATGCTGGCAAAAAACCTATTACTGCCATCAAAGGAGCTTGTTTTTTTCATCATGCAGATAGTTTTGCTATGATACGTGGTGGCCATTTAGATTTTACTATCTTGGGAGCATATCAAGTATCTCAAAATGGAGATTTAGCTAATTGGTCTACAGGTAGCCCAAATGATATTCCTGCTGTCGGCGGTGCAATGGATCTAGTACAAGGTGTTAAAAATGTTTTTGTTATCATGAGCCATACTACTAAAGATGGTACACCTAAAATTGTTAAAAAATGTACTTATCCTCTAACAGGTGTCGCAGTAGTATCTCGCATTTATACTGATTTAGCTATTATTGATGTTACTTCTCAAGGTTTAAAAGTCATTAAATTGGCTCCAGGCATTGATAAAAATACTTTACAAAATAAAACTGAAGCTGACTTGATTTTTTAATCAATTTTTTCTCTATTCAATTAATTTTTGAGCTTCTGTAATCTATTTATTATTAGATAGATAGTTAAATATTAACCACAAAGTTCGCAAAGAAAGCACAAAGAACACAAAGAAGGATAGAAATTTACCCCGTGAGATAACTACTATTATACTTTGAATGTATCTTGTATTTTATATCTCACGGGGTAAATTGTCTGAACTGGGATTTGTAGGATTAAATGATTTTGGGATTTTGTTTTTCAGGGCTAAAGCCCATATCTCTTTTTATGTCATACCCTGACCTAAAGGTCAGGGTTAATTTTTTTTATTTGTGTGCATTTGTGGATTAATAAATAACCCCTGTAATGACTATAATTTCATCCACAGATTAACACAAATTAACACTGATTAATAAACTTTTTGAATGAATTTGTAAATTAAATTAAAACTAATATCTTGCTAAAATTATTAAACTTAATTTTTTGTTTGTGCTCATTTGTGTGCATTTGTGGATTAATAAAAACAATTGCAGAGATAAATAATTTACAACAATAAATGTTATAAACCCAAAAATAATATTTAATTTTGTAGCACAACAAAAAATCTTATAAATATGACACAAAAAAAAGATGAAATCTTATATGAAAGAGCCAAAAAAGTATTACCTGGTGGAGCTAGTAGAAATCAAGTATTACGTCAGCCACATCCAGTATATGCAGCTAGTGCATCCGGCTCATATTTGATAGATGTCAATGGGAAGCAATATATAGATTTCTCAGCTAATATCGGTTCATTAATTCATGGTCATGCACATCCTAAAATTATCGAAGCAGCATATGAACAAATGAAAAAAGGTACTGCATATATGGTAGCTACTGAGATAGAAGTAGAATATGCTGAATATATGATCAATAGAATTAAATCTTTTGAAAAAATTAGATTTTTAAATTCTGGTACAGAAGCTGTAATGCATTTAACTAAAGTTGCTAGAGCTTTTACTGGAAGGCCTAAGATAGCAAAATGCGAAGGAGCATATCATGGCACTTATGATGTCATTGAGGTTAGTCAAAAGCCTAATCCAAACACCTGGGGCGACAAAAAACGACCTAATTCTGTACCACATACTGCTGGTGTTCCTAAAGGTGTATTAGACTCTGTTATAATTGTCCCTTTTAATGATATAGAAAATACTATAAATATTTTAGAAGCTAATAAAGATGATTTAGCATGTATAATAATTGATCCTATGCCACATAGAATAAATATGTTACCTGCTAGCCAAGAATATGTGAACACAATATACGATTGGACAAGGAAAAATGGATCTTTATTTTGTTTTGATGAAGTAATAACTTTCCGCGTTCATTATTCTGGTATGCAAGAATGTTATAAGGTACAACCAGACCTCACTGCTTTAGGGAAAATTATCGGTGGTGGCTTCCCTATTGGAGCTTTTGGTGGTAGAGATGATATAATGGAAGTGCTAGACCCTATTTGTCAGTATTATAAATATCCTCTGTCAGGGACCTTCTCTGCTAATCCTATTTCGTTGACTGCTGGCTTAACAGCAATGAAACTATTCGAACAAGATGCTGTAAATAATTTGAATGCTTTATCAGACAAAGCTCGTTCTCTGATAAGTGAAGCCATTAAGATAGCTCAAGTTCCTATTTCTATGTCTGGTGAGGGATCTATTATTAGATTACACTTCGCCGATAGAGTACCTATGGATTATCGTGAAAATTATTATAATGAGTTGAACCAAAAAGAGGCTATTAAAAGATTTCTAGATTATTTATATGATCATGGAATAATTTGCGTCAATTCCCTTACATTTTTCTTAAATACTACTATGACTGATAAAGAAATTAATATTTTAGCTGATACACTATTAGATGCTTTCAAGGAAGTAAAACCATATATTAAATAATTATATGCGAACAGCTTATATATGTGATGCTATCCGCACACCAGTAGGTAAATATGGTGGTTCATTAGCAAGTGTCAGAGCAGATGATTTAGCTGCTTTAGTAATTAAAACATTACTATCACGGAATAATAATTTAAATCCAGATGAGATAGATCAAGTGATTTTAGGTTGTTCTAATCAAGCAGGAGAAGATAACAGAAATGTAGCTCGTATGTCTTTGTTATTAGCTGGTATTCCCTATACAGTTCCTGGTGTTACCGTAAATCGTCTCTGTGGTTCAGGTATGGAGGCTATAGCTTATGCTTCGTTACTCATTGCCACAGATAATGCTGATATAGTCTTTGCTGGTGGTGTAGAGAATATGAGTAGAGCACCATATGCTATGAATAAAGCCGACAAAGCTTTTGATCGCAATATTACCATGTACGATACTACTCTTGGATGGCGTTTCCCTAATCCTATTATGGAACAAATGTATGGATTAGATAGTATGGCCGAAACTGCAGAAAATCTAGCTCAAGAGATGAATATTTCTCGCCAAGATCAAGATTATTTTGCTTTTATGAGTCAAAAAAAAGCTAAAGATGCTCAAAATAATGGCTTTCTATCAGAAGAAATATTTCCTGTTGTTATCAATCAACCTAAAAGTGATCCCATAATTTTTGATAAAGATGAGCATCCACGCGAAACCTCTCTAGAGAAATTGGCTGCTCTAAAACCGATAACTAGAAAAGATGGTACTATTACAGCGGGCAATTCATCAGGTATTAATGATGGTGCTGCTTGCTTATTGATTGCTTCTGAAAATGCTATCAAAAAATATAATTTAAAACCCCTTGCACGGATAGTAGGTTCACAAACAGCGGGTGTACCTCCTAGAATTATGGGAATAGGTCCTGTGCCAGCAACAAATAAATTATTAGAAAAGTTAAATTTAAGTTTTGATGATATAGATTTAATCGAGCTAAACGAAGCTTTTGCTGCTCAATCATTAGCATGTATCAGAAGTTGGCAATTACAAGATGGTGATCCACGCATTAACCCGCAAGGTGGTGCTATAGCTATCGGTCATCCATTGGGCATGTCTGGAGCCAGATTAGTAACTACTGCTGTATATCAATTAAATCGAAATAATCTAAAAAGAGCTCTGACAACTATGTGCATCGGTGTAGGGCAAGGTATAGCAATGATTTTAGAAAAAATATAATTTCCTAAAATTAAACTTTTTGTTAATAATGGTCCTATATCGTTTGGAGTGTGTAAATTATTTTACCACAAGGGCACCAAGATATCAACCACAGAGTTCACAAAGAAGGCACAAAGAATACAGAGGATGATAGAAATTTACCCCGTGAGATAACTAATATTATACTTTGAATGTATCTTTTATATAATATCTCACGGGGTAAATTGTCTGAACTGGGATTTTTGGTATTAAAGGATTTTGAGATTTTGTTTTTCAGGGCTAAAGTATATAGTATATAGTATATAGGGGAGAGTATATAGTAGATAGTATATTGGGAAGAGTAGAGAGTAGAGAGATAAAGCCCATACCTCTTTCTCTCTTATTCCCTAACCTGAAGGTCGGAGTAAATAACCAGATATTATTAATCTGACCTAAAGGTCAGGGTTAATAATCTACTCTTTTACAAATTTTTTAATAATATTATTTTGCTCATTAGCTATTCTGATGAAATACATG